>JBCCYD010000419.1:0-5469 GCA_039190385.1 Cyanobacteria bacterium P01_F01_bin.143
GAATAAATAGAAAAGTTTATTAGAATTTTATTCTTTCATTGTTAAGATTTGTATATCAGTAAAAGAATATACTGTTGTTAAAAGTCGCTGATAATGATCTCGTAGGAATTGCGTAGATTATGCGTTTTTTTATCAGACAAATATTAAGTTTTGAGAACTAAACATAAGTTCACATTCAAGATAAACATGACCTAAAACTGAAAATTAATATAACTTAACATAGCAGCCCCAAATTTAAAGTGAGTATTTTTCTGACAAAATATTGATGCTGCAACATTACTTATCACTTAAAAAGGAAAAGACTTGCTTCAATTGGTATTCTAAAGACCAGTATTGGCAAAAAATAGGTAACCAGACAGAGAAGGAGAGACAAAACCATGCTGCCCTATGGATTAGCGATCGCTGTTGGCTTAAGTAGTTCTATATTGTTCTTGACAGCCTTCTTTATGCCCAAAATTCATCGTCAGGATGACTTTTTTTGGAGTGGATTAGGCTTTTTCTATGCTTTAATATTGTGGTTCTGTGCGTCTCAATTCACGGGCACATTACTTTTAGGACAATTAGCTGTAGTAGCTTTATTGATTTCCTTTTCTTGGCAGGTTATTCAACTAAGAAAAGCCCTGATTAATCCTGGTGAACAGAAAAAATTAGATAAATTCTCTGTCACAGGTTTTATCGGAGGATTATTCAATCGATCGCCCCAAGCGGTAAGTTCGAAGCCTGAGAAAGTCGAAGAAAAAGTAGAGGAAGTTGAAGAAACAGAGAAAGTTAGTGAAACGCCTGTGGAAACTGAAGAAGAAACTGATAGCTTTCCGATTATTCCTGTAACCGAAGAAACTATCGGAGACGTCGGAGAAGAAGCTACAGAAGATGTCACGGAAGAGAATATCGTAGATGAGATAGTAAGTCCAGTTCAAGAAACTATTCCTGAACCTGAGGAATCAAAAGACGATACGGTCATTCAATCAGAAGAATCGAACATTCCGAGTGAAAGTCAGGATTCCCCCGTAGAAACAGAAACAACCGCAGTTGAATCTGAACCAGAATTTACAAGTAGCGATCGCGTTTCCGATACAACCGAGAAAAAACCAGGTTTATTCAATAAAATATTTAAGGTTGGCAATAAAGAGCAAAAACCTGCTCCTGAGAGTCAGTCCTCAATTATAAATACTAAATTGGATGAGCTTTTAGATGATGAAGAGGTAGAAACTAAATCAGAAGAGACTCCTGAAGCGATCTCTGAGCCTGAAACTCCCGTGAGCGCCGAAACTACTGAAGAACCAGAAGAAGAAACCAACTGGGATTTTCTCGACGATGAAGCCGAAACTACCCCAGAAGAAACTACTAGTGATAAAGAAGAAGTGGATTCAGTTGTAGAAGAATCAACAGATCCAACTACAACTGTTGATTCCGAAAAACTTTCATCAGAAGAGGAAACAAGTTAAAATTTCTCTTCTGATGAATCAAGCATTAGCTAGCTGGTTTTCTTTACTTAATGGAGAACGCAAACATAAGTAGAGCAAAGCGCCAAATAGAGGAATGAAACTAATTAGCCAAAACATCTCGGGGTTTTTAATTCCTCTTCGGATCGAATCGTCTTTGACCAGAGTAGGAAATAGCAAAGATAACAAACAAAAATCGAGACTCATAACATGGATAAATTGGCTATTTTGCCATTGAAGAACAAAGTCTCCCCAATCGCCATAGATAATTCCCGAGCCGATTAACGAGATCGCGCCCAACATCAGCGCAATTCCAATAATAGGAGACTCTAAAATTTTTAATAGTCGATTTTTCTCGCCATCCCAAACCGTATTCGGTTCTCTCAAAGTAAGATAAGGTAACAAAGCAAAAGCACCTAAACCAAAAGAACCAATCACAAAAATCCAGGCTGGTATTTTTTGCCTTCTACCATCAAACAACAACAAGCAGGCATAGGTAGCGGGTAAAATTCCCATCAGGTTAAACAAAGAAACTACCAAAGGATTAATCTCTGACCAATTGCCTGCCGATAAATCTATGATTAAATCCAAAGTATCGGGAGTAGCAGCAGGCGCAATCAAGAAAGCATAACCAAGAAAACCTACCCAAATAAGACTAAAAAAAATTTTTCGTGGCATCTTTTATTTAAAATTAACAATTTTAGCTATGTCTCCTAATCTACCTTATTCCTCAGCTCAACATTAAATATTTTGGCAAAATTACGAACCAACTCAACTCTAACTTCTGTGACGGTAAGATTCGGGATAAATTCGTTTAAACTTCCCACTGGTTTATCGGCAATTCCACAGGGCACAATATCTTGAAACCCTTGTAGATCGGGGCAAACATTCAGGGCAAAACCATGCATAGTGATCCAACGACGTACTTTAATCCCGATCGCGGCAATCTTTTTTCCCTCTAACCAAACACCTGTTAAACCAGAAATCCGCTCAGCATGTAAGCCATAGGTTGCAACTGTCTGAATAACTACGGCCTCTAATTGCCTGAGATACCAATGTAAATCCTGTTGATAATAGCGTAAATTGAGAATCGGATAGCCGACTAACTGACCAGGACAATGATAGGTGACTTCTCCTCCCCTTTCTACACGATATACTTGCCTCTCTAAATTGGATTTATTCGGCTCATAATCAAATTTGAGAAAATCAGTACTAGCTCCTGTGCCCAAAGTATAGACAGGAAAATGCTCCAGCAAAATCAAAGTATCCTCTAAATTAGGATTGGCAATTCGTTCAGCTACCAGAGCTTTTTGCTCTAACCAAGCTTGTTGATAAGAAATTAATCCCCGATCTCTTACCACACAATGTCTTTTTTGTTTCGGGAAATTTGCCATGTAATTTTACAAAATGTCAACCAATGTAAAAGAAAATCAAAAGAATTTAAACGCATATGTCACGGAAGATACAAAGTGCTATTATACAGACATACAATATCCAGTAATAAAGTTTTGCTCAACCCAAACTTAAGAGTAAAAAGAATCCGTGAATTGTCTGGGATAACACGACTGAACAGACAGACAATTCAGAGGGAATAGACGCTTTCTATCCAAGATTTGATTTGCTACTAGCTGTCTTATCAGTTGAAATATCTTAATTTTGCATCAAAGCAAGTAGATTTCTAATCCTAACGCTAAATAGTAGCAAAAATAGCAGAACCTTAAGAAATAATGTGATTTTATGGAAATATCTCTTAAAGTTCCCATTATCATCCCATTATTTAGCGCACCGAATCTATTAAGTTACTGGATATTGTTTGATCAGGATGAACTGTTGTATACCACGGAGTATTGAGTATGAAGCTTTTAATCCAAGGCAATGATATTACCGTTACTGACTCAATTCATGACTATGTTCAACAGAAGCTAGAGAAAGCAGTTAGACATTATCAAAGTATCACTACCAAAGTAGATGTGCACCTATCTGTATCTCGGAAGCCTCGTGTGAATGATAAGCATAAAGCAGAAGTAACAGTCTATGCCAATGGAACTGTAATTCGAGCCCAAGAAGGTAGTGAGAATCTCTACGCCAGCATTGATATGGTGTCAGACAAAATTGCTCGTCAATTACGCAAGTATAAAGAAAAGCAGCTTCATAAGAAAACCCATGCTCAGATCAATAGTCGAGAAATTCCCGAAGAACCTGCGATCGCGACAATAGTAGAAACTAATCTAATTAGCGATCGCGCACCCGAGCTTCCCGAAGAAGTCGTCAGAACTAAGTATTTTACTATGCCAGCTATGACAACCCGAGAAGCTCTAGAAAATTTGCAACTGGTAGATCATGACTTCTATATGTTCCGCAATAGCGCAACCAATGAAATCAATGTGATCTATTGTCGCAATCATGGCGGTTATGGCGTTATTCAACCCAAGTCCGAAACTAATGGTAATGGCCAATAGACTCGAAACCGCTACGCACAGCGAGTAATTGTAGCGATTGACCTGAAAGTCAAGGAATAAATGATTAGTGATGATGAGTATGTAACCTGAATTTGGTATTACATACTCATCACTTTTCGATAATTCCTTTAGAATCTAATAACTTTTTCCTTTTATTTCTGGCAATTTCCTGTAAGTCAACAGTCTGATCTGTCTCGTCAACAATTTCCCCAGTAAGTACTTCTAAAACATCTTCGAGAGTCACAATTCCTGCGAATCCACCATATTCATCCAAAACTACAGCTAAATGTTCTCTAGTTTCTTGAAAAGCTTGTAATAATTTATCTGCTCTAATATATTCAGGAACAAATTTTACCGGCCGCATTATTTGATTAACTTGTTTGCTACCATTATTTTGAATCAGCTCAGCTAACAAATTATCTTTGAGCGCAACACCAACAACATTATCGATATTTTCCTCAATCACAATAATTCGCGAATGTTGAGAATGAATAACTTCCTGTTGGCATTCTTCTAGGGTCATACTTCCTTTGAGATAAGTAACAATAACCCTAGGGGTCATTAAATCCGAAGCCGTAATGTCATTAAGTTTAAAAACCTTTTGGATCATCGCCGCTTCATCATCTTCGATAACTCCTTCCTGCTTGCCAATAGCTGTGAGAAATTTAATTTCTGCCTCATTGGTAGTTTTCATAGTTCGACCTTTAGTTACAGGAGAAATGACAAATTCTACGAGAACAACTAAGGGGGTAAAAATGATGGTAATAAATCTAATAGGTATCGCGATCGCCAAAGCTACCGGTTCAGCATAACGTTCACATAAAGTTTTGGGAAAAATCTCACCAAAAATAATTACTAAAAAAGTTAAAAACCCTGAAAAAACTCCCAGCAACGCACTCCCTAAAACTTCAGTTGCTAAACTACCAATCAGGATACTGCCAACAATATTAAAAATATTATTTAAAATTACAATCGTCGCGATCGGTCGATTAATTCTATTTCTAATCGCCAGAAGCGCCATAGCAGCTGGCTTTTTCGATTGAGCTAATTGTCTTACTCGAATATAAGAAACTGATAACAAAGCGGTTTCTGAACCAGAACAAATTGCCGAACCTACAATAACAATAATTACAGTAATAATAAGTGGAAACATTTAAAAGTTGAAAATTATATATAGCTTTACTGCAATTTGAAAAAACATTAATCTAAAATTTCTATTATTCCAGCTTTGCCATTAAGTTTAACGCGATCACCATCATGCAATAGTTGAGTAGCATAAGTAACATCCATTACCGCAGGAATTTTATATTCACGGGCGATAATCGCTCCATGAGAAAGACTACCCCCAGATTCGGCAATTAATCCTCCCGCACGAGCCAAAATAGGCGACCAGCCAGCATCAGTATAGGGCACGACTAAAATTATATCTTTGTTAATCTCATTTGCGATCTCCTGATAATTGAGTATCACTTTAATTCTGCCTTCTATTTGTCCAGAACTAGCGCCAATGCCTGTGAGTTTTTTCTGACTTGATAAATCAGAACTAGTCAAAGAGAATTCAAAATCAC
>JBCCYD010000420.1:0-5467 GCA_039190385.1 Cyanobacteria bacterium P01_F01_bin.143
AACCTTGTTAATTTATTTTTTGTTATTATCTGTTTCATAGCATCTGCTAGTTCTGGATACTGTTGCAGATTAGACCAATGAGCTCTTAAATAGCTACTATAAATACTTGATTTATTAGGTAATGTTTCCACAAGTTGGGAAAAAGTAGCTTCCTTCCGAGTTAAACAAGAAATTGCTCTCTGAATTAGATAGGGATGTCCTCCTACCATTTTCATAAGTTGTTCAACTTGTAAAGTATCAAAATCTAATCCTTGTTTTTTTGCTAATTGTTCTATCTGTGCTGAAGTAAAGTCTGGTAATTCAATCGGAATTCCGACATTAAAAGGTGAATGGTTTATATCCATTGAGACCAACTCTTCTGTAGAATATGCCAAGACTAACCGCAACTTTTTCCAGACTTGACGGCTTCTTGCTTTCTCAAACCAAGTCCGTAACATGCGAAAAAAGTCTTCTGCAATGTGTAAGTAAGTAAAAATATAATCTACATCATCCAAAGCGAAGACTAGCGGAGAATCTAATTGCCCTAGGAAATGTTCCTCAATATAGGTAGTGCAACTATAACTACTACTCAAATCTTCTTCCCAATAATCATTAAGTTGATTTGGTAGCCGCAATTGCTGAGAAACAACTGCACAAAACCAGCGCAGAAAATTGTCTAAGTTTTCTAAAACAGCTTGATCTGCCAACAGTAAATTTAAGCGCACTATACGATATTTTTTTTCTTTAGCATTATGAATGATTCTGTCTAACAGCAAGCTTTTGCCCATATGTTTAGGTGCTCTAATTCTCAAAAGAGAACCAGGTTGTTCAATTGTCTGGTAACAAAGAGACTCAATTGGCGGTCTTTCTACATAGTTAGAGAATTTTTCCTCTATTGGTTCTTGTTCAAAATCTTGATCCCTGACTTCTTGAGAGGACAACTCCAAAGTTAAATCTTCTTCTATCTGATCTTCTACTCCAAAATCAGCTATTTCTCGATAATCCAGATCTAATTTATGACATATTTCATAAAAATTCAGGATACTAACAGGTCTCCCATTAAGAAAGTTCCAAATAGTCGAGCTAGCTAAGTTTAAGCTTTCTGCTAAGTCTTGTTGTCGGGCAAAGCCATTACGCTGAACAGCTTGCTTGACTTTTTCAATAAACTTTTTTGCAACTTTTAGGGATCTCGCCATTATCTAATACCAAAGTGCATTAACCTTAATAAAAACTAGTAACTCCAATCCCGTGGCTAAGTTGACAATATCTCAATAATGAAATCAATAAATCTTCAACTATTATTCTTTCATCGGCATAAATGCTCCTGAGCCTACCAACTAGTTTTGGGCGTAAGCCACTAAATACAATATTTTCTTACATACTAAAATTAAACCATGAATATAACAACAAAGCTAGATCTACAAGAAATTCTCGGAAAAATAGATCATCGCCTTGGTGAGTTAGAAAAGGCTCAAATGATAATTGAAAATGATATTGATAATCTTGTTGAAGATATAGATAGAATCGAGGAGGAAAATAAAGAAACCAAAGAATCGCAAAGAGCGCAGATCTGGACATTAATCGGAGTATTAATTACTGCTGTTGGTGGTTTCCTTGTGGCTGTAGGTCGTTCTGTACTTTAGTTTTTCAATAACTTGAACATTGTTAAGTGCGATCGCGATTCAGAAAAGACTAAAATCCAAAGATTAGGAAAACTATTCTTGATCATGGAGAATGTAATAATTGCGATCGCAATTTTCTATAATTAAATAATTATTGACTGACAATATACAATTTTTTTATATAGGAATAAGTCTCATAGTGCTCTATCGTACGAATCTAGTAAATTTAAAAATCTAATACAAAAATGAGTATACAAGTTGATTTTGAGCTTAAAGAAATTCTCAATAAAATCGATAATCGTTTAGACAAGATTGATAATCGTCTTAACAACTTAGAAAAAGTTCAAGGTGAGATTAGAGTTGACTTAGACAACGTAAAAGAAGATATCAAAGAAATTAAAGGTTCTCAGAAAGCGCAAATCTGGACATTAATCGGAGTTCTAATTACTGCTGTTGGTGGTTTTATAGTCGCAGTAGGAAAATCTGTGTTGTCATTCAATCTTTGATACTTTCAAGCAACTCAATCTTAATAAAGCGAGATCGCACCTCAACTATAATCCTTGTAATCAAATGAGTGGTCTTTTCATCTTCAACGATGCTAAAGTTGCAAAAAACAATGGTCTAATTTTACCCAGAAGAGTATATATCAGAGAGCAAAAAAGTATGAAAGTTGGCGATCGCGTCCGAGTTAAAGAATCGGTAATTGTTTATAACTATCCCCAAAGTAAAAAAGAACCCTTTGACATCAAGGGAATGGAAGGGGATATCATTAAAGTCCTCGCAGACTGGGAAGGAAGACCAATCAGTCCCACCCTGCCAGTATTGGTTAAATTTGAGAAAAAATTTCGCTCCCATTGTCGTCAAAACGAATTAGAAGTTATCTCCGAAGTAGTATCTGAATGAAACCTTCTTGGTTAGGCATCGATCCTGGTTTAGCTATCATTGGCTGGGCTATTTTAGAAGAAACTAAGCCAGGAGAACCATTAATAATTGACTATGGAACAATTGAAACCTCCAAACAATTATCCACTCCTGAAAGATTACTAGAAATTGAACAAGATATCAGCGAATTAATTAGTGAGTTTCAACCGCAAAACATTGCTATTGAAATGCCCTTCTTCGGTCGTAGCATCAAAGCCGCTGGTGGAGTGCTTCAAGCATTTGGCGTTATCAATTTAGTTTGTTATCGAGAAGCGGGAATCTTGCCCGTATATCTTCATCAGTCCAGTTGGAAATGTCACCTCGGTAATGGCAGAGCTAAGAAAAAAGACGTAGCTGATATGGTTCAAGTCCTATTTGGGTTAGACACCTTGCCAATTGATGACAGTGTCGACGCGATCGCGATTGGTTATGCAGGTTTATGCGGTCTCAGAAACAATATTGGTTAAATAAAGTTTTTAAAATCTTGGCAACTACTATGTGAGATAATTGCTAGGAAAAATTATTTATTCTTTTATTTAAAAATGCGTTTTCAACCACCGATGACAATGAAGGATTTCTTCGGCAAAAGTGAAGGAATCTGGTTTATTGAAAGAAGCGTACATCACTTTGATGTTACACAAAACGAGTCAGGCAGATCCAACCTCATTGTGGATGTGATTCAACCCGATGATTCGAGAGTAGCAGAAGTTTGTTCTCTCCAAGGAGTAGATATTGCTAAAGCTAACGGTGGGGCTAGTTTCCGTTGGATGGCAACAACTGATGAAAAAGAACCCAATGAAAACTATGCAGCTATCTTAATTGATATTCCGGATGATGATACTGGATTGACAGGAAAACTAATTCGCAACAAAGGCTATGTCGAAGGGATTCCCGTTGTTAGTCGTTACTGGTTTGGTCAAGATGGGATTTTAACTATTGACACCGATTACGATAATAACCAGGGACAAGAACGAGCTTGGTTTGTTAATGATGATTTTCGAGTTCGTGTAAGCACCACAAAAATGATGAATGGCATTAATCTCACCACTTGTTGCTCGGAACGCCGTTGTGTTTCGCCGAGCACTTTAGCCAAAATGGTAGAGAGACATCATGCTCATTAATTAAGTAATGAGTAATGAGTAACCAACAAATTGCCGCAATTATTAACTATTAATATGACTGCAAAAGAAAGTACGAATCCTTCTTGGAAAGAACAAGTTAAAGAAAATCTGATCACGATCGCGATCGCGCTTACTGTAGCGTTATTGATTCGGGTTTTTATCGCTGAACCTCGTTATATTCCTTCGGGTTCTATGTTGCCAACCTTAGAGATTGGCGATCGCTTAGTGATCGAAAAGGTCTCCTATCATTTTCATCCTGTAGAAAGGGGAGATGTAATCGTCTTTGTGCCGCCAAAACAATTGTTAGTGCGCGGCTACGAAACTAACCAAGCTTTTATTAAAAGAGCGATCGCCAAAGGAGGAGACACCGTGGAGGTTAAAGACGGCATTGTTTATGTAAACGACATAGCCTTAGAAGAAGATTATATTGCTCAGTTGCCCAACTATAATATGCCCTTAGTCAAAGTTCCCGAGGGGAAATTATTTGTCATGGGAGATAATCGGAATAATAGTAATGACTCTCATATTTGGGGATTTTTACCTGAAGTAAATATTATTGGTCAGGCAGTATTCCGTTTTTGGCCTTTCGATAGAATTGGTGGAATTTGATAAATATTTCTCATTGCTTAGTTTTGTTTACTAGTTTCAAATGATGACAGATAAATAACAAAACCCACTAGCAATTAGCAATCAACCATTATCTTCCTTTTTTCTAATCTCATTTCTAATGTCCAAAGAGCCCAAAATCTTTTTAGTTATTTCCAAAAATTCTTGATATTTAATATCTTCGGCTATATAGGTAAAAACATAAGCACGATTACCCGTTACTGTAAAAATTTCCATCTGCTGTAAAGATCTAGTCCCTTCTTGTCTCAGATAAACTAAAGATCGAGCCTTCCGACCATCTAAAACATCGATTTCTCCTTGATAAATTACCGTCTCTGGAGGTAGCTGCGATTGGATTTTTTTGAACATAGTTTGACTATATAGATCCAAACTATTTACCTCTGCTGGTAGCTCATCGATGGATAAATAGATTTTCTCTTGGAATAAATCAAACCCATCTTCCACCGGTGCTGATAAAACTGCAATATCTCCGGTGATCGGATCATCTAGTTCTTCAATAGACCAATCTTTAGGATATTTCAATGATACATTATACTGTTCATTTTGATATTCTACAAAACCTCGATACTTATTAAGGTTATTAAATATAATTATCGCCAGAAATAAAGTAACAAGTATAGGAATAGTTAAAACACGCCATAATTTAAAATTTACAAAATTGTATTTAGAAAATTTCTTAATTTTCTGGGTAATATAATTTTTATTATTTTTAGAAGTTTTAAACAGATCTTTTTCTCCAGCAGTTTCTTCCTCAAAAGGTGGAGGAAAAACAACTACATTTTCTTCTTGTTCTAGAGCTTGTAAAACTTCTTCTGCCGATTGATAACGATCTTGATGGCGATCGCGAGTCATCTTATTCAGAACATTGGCTAATTTGGCACTAATACTAATTTCTTGATGATTATTTAAATCTTTAATTGCCGCACGAGCCAAATTATCTAAATTATTAATTGCTACTTTATTATTTTTTTTGCCACTTAAAGCATAAATTGCAATCTTACCTAAAGCATAAATATCACTAGCAAATACTGGATTACTTTCTTGCTGTTCTGGAGCTTTAAATTCGTGCTCTTTTATATATTGATTAGTTAAGAATATCGGTTGTAAATTATTTTCTTCTACTAACTTCTTAAGTTCTCCAAAATCAGTCAAAAATACTTGACCATCTTCATGGCGGCGAATTATGTTAGAAGGCTT
>JBCCYD010000421.1:0-5455 GCA_039190385.1 Cyanobacteria bacterium P01_F01_bin.143
ACTCCGGCGAAGCGATGACTAGCCATTTTGACATGACTAAAGAAACTAGGTAAAGAGCGTAGGGATTTGTTGGTCGCACCTTCTTTGATCATCAGATAAAAGGAATTGACCTCTTCCCACATTTCTGAGGAAATCACTTCTCGGACTGAACGCGCATTTTCCCGAGCCATTTTGAGACAAGAAATAATCGAATGGGGATACTCTTGATCAAAGGTCAGGAATTGAATGACATTCTCAATATTTGCTGATTCATAGCGATCGCTAAATAGTTCGAGATCTCCTGTCACAGAAACTAAGGGTTGCCATTGCTGATGCATCCCCGCAGGTAAATCTAACATTAAATTGAGATTGACATCGATAAAACGAGCTATATTTTCTGCTCGTTCGATATAACGATTTAACCAATAGATTGAGTCGGCTACACGGCTTAACATAAATGATAAAGTTTGCGACAAATGAAAATATTGTAACGATATCTGCTACATGCTTATGATTATGTAACGGCATTTTAATGCGCGATCGCTTTTGGTCAAAATATAATAATTTAAATAGAATACTTTGTATTAAATATCTCTGTTTTCCTGATTCCCTTTATGGATTTTCCCCGCAACGTTTAATTTTGTATTTTATAGGGCTTCCAAATAACAAAATATTCCGCTTCTATCGGAAATATTAGAGAGTTTGCATATATTGCGGAAATATTAATCTGTTGGAAGTCCCTATCTATCTTTTTTTAGAGCAGTTTCTAATAAATTAAGAACTTGCCCAATCCCGAGCCCATTCTAAAGTCTTACGAACTTCTATCATATTGTCCGCTTGGCAGTAAAGACGTAATACTGGCTCTGTACCGCTAAAGCGAATTAATAACCAACTGTCATCTTCCAATCTAAATTTATAACCATCGACAGTTAAACAATCTTTTACCGATTTACCAGCAATTGTTTGGGGAGTTTCTTCGGCTAAACGAGCTAATAGTTTAGCCCGAACTTCCATATTGGGTAAAGGAAAATCGATGCGATCATAGTTAGCATGAAAATCGGTTTTCTCTTCTAACTCTTTATAGATTTCGCTTAAGTCTTTTTCTGATTGCACAACTGCTTCTAGAACATATAGAGCTGAAAGTAGGGCATCTCTTTCAGGAATATGAGTTCCATAACCAATGCCGCCCGATTCTTCCCCACCTATCATGACTTCGGCATTTAACATGCGATCGCCAATATATTTATAACCGATGGGCGTTTCGTATACAGAACGACCCAAAAGTTTAGCGACTCGGGGAATGAGATCCGAACCACTAACTGTTTTGACAATTTCTCCAGTAAACCCTTTATTTTGGGCTAAATGTTGCATCAAAATGGGAATTAAAATCTGTGAGCTGAGGAAATTTCCTGCTCCATCAGCAGCGGCAATGCGATCGCTGTCCCCATCAAACACCAAGCCCACACGAATAGTATCAGGAGTTTCTTTGGCAGCTGCTTTGATGGTACGGAATAAATCTGCTAAATATTTCGGTAAAGGCTCGGGTGCGCCGCCACCAAATAAAGGATCGCGATCGCTATTAATTTCTGTAATGGGACAGCCAAGTAATCTCTCTAAACCAGTAGCTGCCGCCCCATGCATTACATCAACGAATACCTGAAGTTTTTCTGAGGCGATTGCGCCTTTAATTGCTGCAATATCAACTTTTGCCTGTAAACCCTGACAATAGCTCAGCCAAGGATCAAAAGATTCTAACTTACCTGGCTTAGCTGCCGGTGCCATTGGTTGATCTAAAATAGCTTCAATTTGTTTAGTCACTTCAGGAGAAACAGAACCTCCAAAAGCACTTTTGACTTTCAACCCTAAATAAGCTGCGGGGTTATGGGATGCAGTCATCACGATCGCCCCTAGAGCATTTTCTGCTTTAGCGGCCCAACTAAAAGCAGGAGTCGGCGCAAAACATTCGGACAAGAGGACATCAAAGCCCGCCTCTTGGATTGCCTCGGCCGCAACCTTCGCAAAATCTTCTGCCATAAAACGCCGGTCATACCCGACAATTACCGTATTACTGCCGGTGATTTTACCATAGTTCTCTGCGAGCACTTTAGCCGATAAAGGAGCAAGCATTGCAACTCTTTCAAAAGTGAAATCCGCAGCAATAACCCCACGCCAGCCGTCCGTACCAAATTTAATGGGATTAACAGTGAAAGCCATACAACTCAATATTTAATAACATTAAAATAACATTCCCAGGGTAGCTGTTTCACAGAAGTTTGCACAGCTAGTCAAAATTTAGAAGAGACGTGTCGGCGACACGTCTGTACAGAATTGAGAATTGAAAATTCATTTACACTTAATGTTATAAATTCTACTAGTATAAAAACAACTACTTTTATGACTATTGCTCCTCTAAGTTGGCAAGAATTAGCCTCTCTGACAAATTTTCAGTTAGATACCGTTAATGGAAAAACTAATGCCCAAGCTCAGTTGCGCCTTTTTGGTCATGACGAATCCGATGTTCGGGTGACACTATATCGAGATCATCATGCTTGGTGTCCCTATTGCCAGAAAGTTTGGTTGTGGCTGGAAGAAAAACAAATTCCCTATCGCATCAAAAAAGTAACCATGTTCTGTTACGGAAAAAAAGAGAGCTGGTACCAAAAGAAAGTGAGATCGGGAATGTTGCCTGCTCTGGAACTAGATGGTCAGATTATTACAGAAAGTGATGATATCTTAATTGCTTTAGAACAGGTTTTTGGCCCCTTGGGATGGGGTATGAGCGATCCGCAAGTTTTACCCCTACGTCGTTTGGAGCGACTGCTGTTTCGAGCTTGGTGTAATTGGCTTTGCTATAGATCGCGATCGCCTCAAGAAGAAAGTCGTAATAAAGATCAGTTTAAAGAAATTGTGACTCTAGTGGAAGAATCTCTAGATCAGACTCCTGGACCTTATTTTTTGTCTGATTTTAGTACTGTCGATGTTATTTTTACTCCCTATGTAGAACGGATGAATGCCAGTCTCTACTATTACAAAGGCTATTCTCATAGGGAATTAAACCCCAATTTTAGTCGCTGGTTTGATGGCATGGAAAGCAGAAGTACCTATTGTGGGACTCAGAGTGATTTTCATACCCATGTTCATGATTTACCACCGCAGATGGGAGGATGTTGGGAAAATGGCGAACCTCAAATGTTAATCAATAAATATAAGGTCGATAATGGGCCTTGGCTGGGATTGCCAGATGTGACTTACCCAGAACCCGAAACCTCTCGTAGCGAAGCCCTGCAAAGAGTGTTGAAGCATCGCGATAATATCATTAAAGTGAATCCTGCTAAGGATAGATTATTTGACGAAGCCTTGCGTTGTGCTTTAACCCAGATGATGACAGGGGAAACTTGTATGCCACCATCAGGAGCCGATAAGGCCTTGCGCTATCTACGCGATCGCATTAGTGTACCTCGGGATATGTCGATTTATGCGGCCAAAAGACTGAGAGAAGCTCTCGAAACTACTGCTGCTCTGGCGGGAGAAGCTCAAGGAAAACCAATTCCTTTCAACCATCGCCGAGATCAAAATCCTGCTAATTTTGTCAAAATATAAGTGATTTTAGATCAAGAATATTTATGAATTTGTTAGAAAGCTTCAAAATGGCAGTGGCGACCTTAGCTGCTAACAAAATGCGTAGTAGTCTGACTATGCTGGGGATTGTGATTGGTAATGCCTCGGTGATTGGGATGGTAGGCATTGGACAGGGAGCTCAAAAGCTAGCTCAGGAACAGTTTGAATCTCTAGGCCCGAATGTCTTATTTGTGGTTCCTGGTTCAGAAGAGGGTAGAAGGACTACTTTTGATATACCTAAAACTTTAGTATTCCAAGATGCGATCGCGATCGCCGAACAGGTGCCGACTGTTACCGAAGTAGCGCCCCAGATTAATTCTAATCGCTTGATTACCTATCGCGATCGCAATTCCCAGGAGTTGATTTTCGGCGTCACTCCAGAGTTTTTATCTGTGAGAAGTTTTGTGATGGAGACGGGAAGATTTATTACCGATATCGATCTCAAACGCAATCAAAGAGTTGCGGTTTTAGGCCCCGAGATTGCGGAAAAATTATTTGTGCAACAAAATCCCCTGGGGAAACAAATTCGGATTAAAGATATTAGTTTTGAAGTGATTGGTGTCATGGAAGCTAAGGGTTCTTTTTTAGGAACCAATCAAGATACGACGGTTTATATTCCTTTGACGACCATGGCAAATCAGATTGTCGGCAATGATTCTCCCTATGGCACCAAGGTTAGTTTTATTGCGATTACAGCTAGGAATCAAAATAATATTCGAGCTGCCAAATTTCAAATTGAAAATCTTTTACGCCTGCGCCATAAAATCGTTGGAGAAGATGATTTTACGGTACAAACCCAAAAAGATATTCTGGATGTGATTGGCACAGTGACTAACGGCTTGACGGTTTTATTGGCTGCGATCGCGGGAATTTCTCTTTTAGTTGGCGGAATTGGGGTGATGAATATCATGTTGGTCTCGGTTACTGAAAGGACTCAAGAGATTGGTTTGCGCAAAGCTGTAGGAGCGAAAGAAGGTGATATCTTGCAACAGTTTCTGATCGAAGCAACTATCTTATCTGTTTTGGGCGGCGCGGTCGGAACAATTTTGGGAGTAACTACCATTGTCGGAGTCGGTTTGGTTTCTCCTTTGACTGCGACAATTTCTCCTGTGGCGATCGTGGTTGCCGTCAGCGTATCTGGCGCGATCGGATTATTCTTTGGTGTAATTCCTGCGAGAACTGCGGCGAAACTTGACCCGATAGTTGCGTTGAGAACTGCATGACTTCATAATAAAAACCAGGATCCAAGCCTAGTTTTTCGGCCCAATCCTGGTAATGTTCGAGAAGTATCTAATAACTATAGTAGGTATTTGAGTATAAAGCGGCATCGGTCATTTGACTGATTAAGACGTGATAACTACTCCGCAATTTGTCTAATTTGTAAGCGTAACTGATCCAAATTTTCTGCTGGTTCCAGACAGGATAAACCCTGACAGACTAAAGCGATCGCGCCTTCTGGCAATTCGGTAACTACTCGATAAACCGTGGTAGGAAAGTAATCAGCGCTTTATTTTTGTCACCTCTTGGTTCTAATTCTCGACTAATCTTATTTAGCATCTACTTTGAAAATATTAGATTTCCTTGATAGAAATAACTAATTTTTCTTGACGATTATTTACAATAAAATTTCTAATGCGGCCAAAATCTTCATAAGGTTCTAGGAGCTTCCATTGATTGTAAAAACTATCATCAACTGCTTTTGCCTCAACTAATTTTTCTATAAAGTTTTCTATTTCATCTTTAGATAGTTCTTTCTTGCAAGGAATTAGATATTCTGATTTATCTTCATTACTAAAAAAGCCAGAATATAAGTTATGCTCTTATGAAATTAGCAATAAAGTAACTGGTGATTCTTACT
>JBCCYD010000422.1:0-5436 GCA_039190385.1 Cyanobacteria bacterium P01_F01_bin.143
ATTTTTATAGAGTATATGGAAAAAGACTCTAAAGAAGAATCTTTCACAAACACCAGTAAGAACTTTTTAGCTAAATCATAATCAACTTTAATATCTATTTGATATTTCTTTTTGATTTTAATTCTTAATATCTTGAACCAAAAACTATCATTAACAATATAGGATATTGGATGGATCAGGGTATTTTCTTCATTTTGGGACTGATTATCTTCGTTTAAGCCTCGAATAATCAAATCTTGTTCTTGTAATAATTTATTTTGCACTAACGTTGAATTAATTACAATAATCCCATCACCAAATTTTTTCTGGTTATTAATAGCATATTTCTTGATAATTTTACTATTTTTTTTGATAAATTGTTTGTTGATTCGCGTTTCTGCGGCTTTGGAGTCGATCATAGGAAATGAGGTAATAGATAAGGAGCGAGGCGGGACTAGATATTTGGTAAAAAAAAATTATCTAAAATAGGCCTCAAAGCAAGATGCCTTAAAGCTCCTAAGCCTATCTTACTTCATTAAATTTAGATTCAAAGCCATTAAAATACGTAGAGGTGTAAATTTCGTTAAAGGGTAATCACATGAAGCAGCGTGGAGTAGCAGTTTGGTTCACAGGATTTAGTGGCGCGGGCAAGAGTACAATCGCCGATGCCTTAACCAAAGAACTAAAAGATAAAGGTTATACACTAGAGGTCTTGGATGGTGATGAAATTAGAGAAAATTTGACCAAAGGATTAGGATTCTCTAAAGAAGATCGCGATACTAATATCCGTCGAATTGGTTTTGTTGCCAAGCTATTAGCTCGTAATGGAGTTATTGTCTTAGTTCCTGTTATTTCTCCCTATCGTGCTATCAGAGAAGAAATGAGAGAGCAAATTGGTTCTTTTGTCGAAGTCTTTGTTAATGCACCGATAGAAGTTTGTGAAAAACGAGATGTTAAAGGACTGTACAAAAAAGTTAGAGCAGGAGAAATTGGACAGTTCACAGGGATTAGTGACCCTTATGAACCTCCAGCTAATCCTGAAATAGAATGTCGTACCGATCTCGAAGAATTGGACGAAAGTGTTGCCAAAATCATGAATAAACTCATAGATCTTGGCTATCTAATGTAATTGATTGTCAGAATTGATTTAATTTATCAACTGAGCTTTTTAAGATCACTTTAAATTAAGCTCAGTTTTTTTATTGATAAGGTATCATTTTTTTAAGGTGCTAGATATCGAGGTGAACCAAATTTTCTCTACTGTCGGCAGCGTTACTTTTAAGCCTAATCAAATTGTTTGTTTAGAATTTAAAGATGAGCGTCTTTACTCAGAAGTGATTCAAATTATTGAGCAACGTCAAACCTGCTGGGTAAGGCCCATATTAATATCTCGATCAGAGATTTTTGTTTGTGATCTTCGTTCTAGTTCAGATTTAATTTTGCCCCTTGGTCTTTTTCGCCCCTGTTTTGATACTGAGATGATTCCTTTACTAACTCAGCTCAATCAATTCTCTTCTATTTCTCATGATAAATCGACTGCCTTTAATTTGAATGCATTTGTCCAGCAAGTATGGCGAAATAATCAAGATAAATTTTAGATATCATCAATTTAAAGCTAAGTATTTTTCCTGATAGACTAGTCAATTATCTATAGCTATGGATACAAAATTCATTTATACTTTTCGGTATATCCTGATTGACTTATGTAAAACTATTTTTTAAAAGCTAATTCAACCGAATTTTTAAGTATCCTCAACTTAAAAAATAAGTATTTTTCCCGATAGATTTGTTAATTATTCAGACTATAAATGTAAAGTGCATTCAAAGAAGATTGTACAAGTGCAATCTAAGAATTACTCTAATTTTAATAGCTTTTATGAACATACTTGTCGCGATCCCCATGATATTTTATTGTCAAAGTGAGTTATCACCAAGGGATGGAATGTCAATCAAGATAGGGGATAGGTGTTAGATCACAAGTCACTAGTGACTAAAGCTTAGCTATTTATTCATAAAGTAATTATTTGTGAAGCAAAAGCTACTTTGCAAATATTAAGATTGCATAAAGTTGTTCACTGGGGGTAGATATATCTTAATTGTAGGTATTATCCTCAATGAAATAAATCAAAAACTTCAAAATATTGCTTTAAGGTGGGATAAGGATAATTATGGGTACAAGTATACTGGAAAGAGAGTTTGCTACTTTTCAGCCTCAGGGTTATTTGAGTGCAGCCAACGCTGGAGATTTCTTACGACAATTAACAGAAGTAGTAAATTCTTCGACCAAGTCCTCTTTATTGGTTGATATGCAACAGGTTGAATTTATTGATAGTGCTGGTTTGATGGCATTGATCAAAGGATTCCACTTAGCAAAAGATGTGGACTGTGGTTTGAGTATTTGTTCTGTAGCTCCTTCTGTGAGAATGATTTTCGAATTAACCCAATTAGATAAGGTTTTTGATATTTTTGATAATCAAGACAGCTTTAGAAAAACCATTCAAGCTAGTTAGCAATTTCTGAGCTTATCTACATCCTGCAAATTCAAGGCATTGTCAAGTATATTAGGTAATTAGAAGTTCACGCGCAATCATCAAAAAATGTATGAATAATATATGTTTTGAGAGCGCTAGATAGTTTTTAATAGGGATATCTCACTGTGACAATTGCCTTGGATCAATTAATTTCACCCGAAATAAATAAGCCTGCTCGCTATTTGGGAAATGAACTAGGTGCAGTCAACAAGCCCTGGTCAGAGGCAAAAGTCCGATGGGTATTAACCTATCCTGAAGTCTACGAAGTGGGTGCTTCTAATCTAGGCCATATTATTCTCTACAATATAATCAATGCCCAGCCTAGACAATTGTGCGATCGCACCTATTTACCGGCTAAGGATTTAGCCACTAAGTTACGTTCTACCAATACAGAATTATTTGCTCTAGAATCAAAGCGATCGCTGCAAGATTTTGATATTCTCGGTTTTAGTCTCAGCTACGAACTAGGTGCCACCAACATCTTAGAAATGCTCGATCTAGCCCAAATCCCCTTAACTTGGAAAGATCGCGCCCAAGGTGATTATCCTCTAATTTTTGCGGGTGGACAAACTGCAACTTCCAATCCTGAACCCTATGCAGATTTCTTCGATTTCATAGTTCTCGGAGATGGCGAAGAATTATTACCCGAAATTGGTTTAGTCCTGGAAGAAGGCAAAGATGCTCAGTTGGGCAAGGAAGAATTATTGCTAGATCTGGCGCAAGTTCCTGGGGTTTATGTTCCTAGATTCTATAATATGCAACCAGATGGCTCGGTCAACCCCAATCGAGATGATGTGCCTAAGCGGATTTTGCGCAGGGTTGCTACGCCAATTCCAGCCTATTCCATTGGTTTAGTGCCCTATGTAGAAACGGTACACGATCGCCTAACCATAGAAATTCGACGAGGTTGCACTCGCGGTTGTCGTTTCTGCCAGCCTGGAATGTTGACTCGCCCGGCAACGGATGTAGAACCAGAAAAGGTTGTAGATGCCATTGAAAAAGGCATGAGAGCTACAGGTTACAACGAATTTTCCCTCTTATCTTTAAGTTGTTCTGACTATTTGGCTTTACCTGCTGTGGGCATGGAAATTAAAAACCGCCTCAAAGGTGAAAATATTTCTCTGTCACTTCCTAGTCAGCGGGTGGATATGTTTGATGAGAATATCGCTAATATTATCGGGGGTACCAGAAGATCTGGTTTAACTTTTGCCCCAGAAGCGGGAACTCAGAGAATGCGCGATGTGATTAACAAGGGGTTGAACAACGAGGAATTACTAAGAGGAATTAAAACGGCGGTTGAGCAGGGTTGGAATAAGGTAAAACTCTATTTCATGGTTGGTTTACCTGGAGAAACTGATGTTGATGTGGTTGGAATTGCGGAGACAGTGCGCTGGTTGAGACGAGAATGCGCGGGAATTAATAGTAAACGGCTCAATTTCAATATCACAATTTCTAATTTTACGCCTAAACCTCATACTCCCTTTCAATGGCATTCTGTTTCGACTACCGAGTTTTTACGGAAGCAAGATTTGTTGCGGGAAGAGTTTAGAAGAATTCGCGGTGTGAAGGTTAATTATACTGATGTGCGCATCTCGGCAATGGAAGATTTTGTCGGTCGGGGCGATCGCCGTTTAGGACCTGTGGTACGTCGTGCCTGGGAATTGGGTGCGGGAATGGATTCTTGGTGGGAAAATCTGGATCGGGCTTTCGGGGCTTGGGAACAGGCGATCGCGGAAGCGGGTTTAACTTGGAAATATCGCAAGGTCGCTGATGGTGAATGGAATATATTTTCAGTTAACAGTCAACAGTTAACAGTTAACAGTGAAGAGGTCGACCAAGAAGCAAAGAATATGCAATCTTTGGATAATCCTCTGCCTTGGGATCATCTGAATACGGGAATTGATAAGAAATGGTTGAAGCAAGATTTAGCCAAGGCGTTAGAAGCAGTGACGGTTCCTGATTGTGCTTTTGACAGTTGTTACCATTGCGGGGTTTGTAGCTCTGATTTTGGACATAATATTGTGGTACCAGCGCCAGCGATTCCTGAGTTTGAGGGAGAGGTGAAACCACTTCAGCAAAGGGAGCAAAAGATTCGAGTTTGGTTTGGAAAGCAGGGTAAAATGAGATTACTGAGTCATTTGGATTTAGTACGGTTGTTTGATCGCGCTATCCGTCGGGCTTCTTTGCCAATTTCTTTTACAGGCGGTTTTCATCCAGGTCCCAGAATCGCGATCGCTAATGCTTTGTCTTTGGGAATTACTAGTAGCGGTGAAATTGTTGATTTTGAATTAACTAAAAATATTGATCTAGAAGAGTTTAAAAATAAATTTGCAGCACAGTTACCATCGGAGATTCCGATTTATCAGGTTGAAGAGGTTCCAGTGAAATCTCCTGCGGCGACTCAGATTTTGGAACAAGCAGAATATCTGATCACTGTTAAAACAGCAGAAAAGCAAGATAGAGATGCTTGGAAAGCTTGGTTGGAGAAGATTAAAAATACTTCAGAAATTTGGTGGGAGAAGACGACGAAATCTGGGAAGAAGCAGCAAGTAAATTTGCGCGATCGCTTGTTTGAATTAGAGTTTAAAACTAGTATGCAGGATAATTCTGTAGTCTTGCGTTTCTTGGGAAGTTGCCGCAATGATGGGACTAAGTTATCTCCAGATAATGTCATTTATATGTTGGAAAAGGTTACGAGTTATGAGTTTGAATTATTGACAGTTCATCGTCAAAAGTTATTTTTAAAATGCTAATAAGAAATATTGGATTTTTATTCTGAGAACTCAGTTTGCGATCGCCAATTCCGAAAATATTTTCTCGAATACTAGAGATTAAAAGTAGATTCTGTTCACAAAATAGATACAAATACAAGAACAAATGATGTAGATTATTATGCTTTAAAAACTGGCTGATATTATAAATTGAG
>JBCCYD010000423.1:0-5435 GCA_039190385.1 Cyanobacteria bacterium P01_F01_bin.143
TAAATTAGTAAGTTGCTCTGGCAAGACGGGACGATTTGGGGTTTGAGCAATTGGTGTTTGACCTAAATCTGGCAAATTAGGAACCAGGAAATTACGACCACCAAGTTCAAAAAGAGATTCGATCGCAGTTTCTAAATTATCAACTACTATTTCCGGGTCAGCATCAGGAATCGTTTGGTAATCATTAGGGCCAGCCCAGATAATATAAAGAGCCTCTGAGTCAGCTAACTGTTCAACTTCTTGATGATCATCAATGAAGAATTCAACTTGTGCTAGTACTCCTGGGATAAAATTACCCAAGTCGCCAGCACCATCTGCTCCTGTTTGGGCTCCGCCATAGGCAAAATTAACACTTTGAGTCGTTGTAGCGCCGTTAAAACTTGAAGTAAAAAATGGTTGTTGAAGACTAAAGGTAGATAATTCAGTAGAAGGAGTAATCGTTAATCCCAAATCTGTGGCCAAATTTTCTACCCAAACTGGGCCATTAGAAAAGCGTCCTTCAAAATAGGGAGAGCTAGGAACTACGGGAATATCCAAATTGAATAATCCTTCAAAAGGCTGTGCAGAAGTCGTTAGATTAAAAACATTACCCTGATCTGAGAGGCTATCACCAAAGACATATATTTTACTGAAATCCACACTAGGATCATCGTCATAGAATTTAGGATTTTTGTAAAAAAATTTAGGATGATTGTAAAAGAATTTAAGAAAGCTCAATTTTTGCCCCATAGTTACTTATTCCTGAAAAAGAATTTGGCTTACAACAGGTATTGAACAAATTTTAGCTTGGTGCTTGCATGCAAACATTAAGAAACTGCTAGGTGTTATGAGCTAGAAGTGCGATCGCGTACTCAATGGCTCATTGGCTTTTTTATAGCATTTGTTACTTATTCATTTCCGTCTATAATTTTAATTAAACTTATATCTCAAAAGCTTATATTTAAATTGATTTTCAATACTTGAATCATATCTTAACTATCCTGCCATTCTTCGATGGTTGCTACCAAAATATTTATTAATGGATGGTTAACGGCTTCTTTCAAAGCTTCTGTCTCACCAAATTTAAGAATATCGATAACTTTGCCCTTCAATGTCAAATTATTCTCGATTTGATCAACTGCTTCACCAACAACCATCATTCTTTCTTTGTTTGTTGAAGTAGGATAATTTTCAGACAATTGTTCTAGAAGTTGCTGGATATCTTGCGCTGCGTCAGCTAAATTTTGATTTTCTGCTTCATTAATTATGCCTGCAACCTTGGCATTCCCTGTGATTTCACCACCACTCATGTGACCAATACCAAAGTTCCCTGTTTGTTGATGATAACTACCTTCTATCTTTTCGTTATAATTGCCTTGGTTAATGTTAATAGTGCGATTATTAATTACATTCTTTGGGGTTTCTTTTCCTAAATCTTGAGTCACTCTATTGACGAAGTCAGATATTCCGAAGGCCAAACCATCTTTATTAACCTCAAAAGGTTCAATTCCTAATTTGTGCACTTTGTATTTGCGCTGAAGCTTGATATTTTTAGGTAACTTTTTGAGTCCTAATTCACTCGCTTTAATATTTTTAATCCAAAATTCAGGAAATAGTATTGATGGTTTATCGAACAAAGCTGCAAATAATTCACCTTCTTTCTCAAAAAATTTAATTTCGTGAACTATAGACATGATTTACATTTTTAACTAAACTATCTTCTTCATATTTTACTCATCTCTATTGGTAGTCGTCACCTTACGTAATACCAAGTTAAATTATGTTCACAACAGATCGCATTGGTAGGGGCGAACGGCCGTTCGCCCTTACAGGAATAAGTATCGCATCTTGATTTACAGGAAAAATACGATGAGCATATCCAACAAATACTTAGTCACAGGTCAATTTGTCTACTACTATCTAATCTGCAACAAAAATCAGCGTCTTCTCCAACATCAGGCATTTCGAGTAATAATTTTTTTAAGGATTTTTTTTCGTTTTTTGGACTGAAAACAGTTTTTAAAATCTTGTCCAACTCTGATTCTACTGAACAGCCATTTAATGCTGCTCTCTGTTCTAGTTGACGGATAATTTCTTTATCTAAATTTTCAATGTTTAATTTAACCATAAGACACTAACGAATAATCTCGCTTCTTTTAGAATAACATTCCCCTTTTATTCATTTCCTTCAATCGGAGCAAACCCTTGCCGCTGAATATTCTCCGTCACAACCCGAGGTTCCAGAAACTGTAATAAATAATCCGCGCCTCCGGCTTTTGAACCCACACCCGAAAGCTTGAATCCACCAAAAGGTTGACGAGCCACGATCGCGCCTGTAATACTCCGATTAATATAAAGATTGCCCACCTCAAATTCTTGCCCAACTCTGGCTATATGCTCAGGAGTCCGCGAATACAAACCACCAGTCAGGGCATAATCCGTATTGTTGGCGATCGCCAAAGCATCATCAAAATCACTAGCTTTAATCACAGCTAATACTGGCCCAAAAATTTCCTCTTGAGCGATCGCAGCTTGGGGAGCAACATCGGTAAAAATTGTCAGCGGCACAAAATATCCCCCACTCGGCACAGACATTGAAAGAGCAAGTTTACATTCTTTTTCACCTAAAGCAATATATTCTAAAATGCGATCGCGTGCCGTACTATCAATTACTGGGCCAATTTGCGTACTAGGTAGATCAGTTTCCCCAATATTAAGAGACCTCGTTGCTTCAACTAATCTTTCCACAAAAGCATTATAAACAGTCTCAACTACAATCACTCGCGAACAAGCCGAGCATTTTTGCCCTGTGTAACCAAATGCTGAATAAACTACTCCCGCAACCGCCTGATCCAAATCAGCACTCTCATCGATAATAATGGCATTCTTGCCACCCATCTCGGCAATCACTTTTTTGAGATGTTTTTGTCCTGGTTGCAAAATAGCAGCATCGGCATAGATCCGACAGCCCACTTCCCGCGAACCCGTAAAAGCAATCACATGAGTCTCAGGATGTTTAACCATATAGGCCCCGACGACCGAACCTTGACCAGGAACAAATTGCAAAACACCTTTGGGGATCCCAGCTTCGATTAAAATTTCCACAATTTTCGCCGCAATGACCGAAGAAGTTTCGGCTGGTTTAAGCAGAGTACAATTGCCCGTAACCAAAGCTGCTACAGTCATCCCAGTCGCGATCGCAAAGGGAAAATTCCACGGCGAAATCACCACTGCAATACCTTTGGGCTGATAAAAATAACGATTAGTTTCTCCCAACACATCATAATTATGACCAGCATCTAGCCTGAGC
Source organism: Cyanobacteria bacterium P01_F01_bin.143 (assembly GCA_039190385.1). Taxonomy (GTDB): domain Bacteria; phylum Cyanobacteriota; class Cyanobacteriia; order Cyanobacteriales; family Xenococcaceae; genus Xenococcus. The sequence continues at coordinate 3,290 of JBCCYD010000423.1, forward strand.
ATTTCTGCTGCATAGTAACGACAAAAATCGATCGCCTCTGAAACTTCCCCATCCGCTTGAGGTAGAATTTTGCCAACTTCCAGGCAAATCCAAGCATTCAACTCATGCCGTCGCGACTCCATGATATCGGCTGCTCTTTCCAGAACCCTTGCCCTTTCTGTTGCAGGCGTATTTTTCCAGAGAGGAAAAGCTGATTTTGCCGCTTGTAAAGCAGTTTCAGCTTGTTCAACAGAAATTAGTCCTACTGTTCCAATCGTTTCCTGCTCACGAGAAGGATTAACCGAAGCGACATAATCTGTTGTTTCCACATATTCACCATTAATCAAAGGTAAATAGGTTTTCCCCAAACTCTTCTTGACTTCCACTAAAGCTTGCTGTGCCTTACTTCTTAAATCATCATCTGCATAATCAGTATCAGCCGCATTCTGAAATAATCTTCTTGTCTCCTCTGCCCCTCTGCTCCTCTGCCCCTTATGCGCTTGCGAAGCTCTACCCGAAGGGTCAGCGGTATCCTTTAGGGCTGCTCCTCTGCCCCTCTGCTCCAAAAAGGGTGTAGCAATTAATTCCTCAACCGACTTCTCTGCCAAATTTTGCCGTAAGAAAGAACTATTAGCCGTATTTTCCAGTAAACGACGAGTTAAATAAGCCATGCCTGGTAAAAGTTTTCCATAGGGAGCATAAACCCTAACGCGATGTCCTCTTTTGACTAAAGCCTTGGCCAGTTGATTGCCCATGCCGTATAAAACCTGCATCTCAAAACGACGAGAGGGAATCTGGAGACTTTCTGCGATCGCGCATGCCACCGCTTGCGATCGCACGTTATGACTACCAATAGCAGCATAGAGAGATTGATGATTTTCCAGCAATAACCGAGTCATCCGCTCAAAATTAATATCAGTCTCGGCTTTTTGGTTATAAACAGGCTGTTGCCAATGATTTTGCTTAGCTTTAATGGTTTCACTATCCCAATAAGCACCTTTGACTAAACGGACTGTAACAGGATTACCGCGATCTTTGGCCCAGGCAATTAATTGTTCTAAATCTTGATAGGAATCGCGGAGATAGGCTTGTAGGGTAATGCCGATATCAGTGCGATCGCGATATTCTGGCTCTAATAATAATTCTTTTAAAATTGCTAAGGTCAAATCCTTATATTGATACTGCTCCATATCAAAATGAACCGCAGCGCCTAATTCTTGGGCTTTAGCCAATAGAATTTTAATGCGATTGCGAACTTTGGCCTTACTTCCGACTGGGTCGAGGGGATCAAACTGAGAATAAAATGCTGTTAATTTTACAGAAACCTGAACTTGTGGCAGAGTTTCATCATCAACTACATCAATACCTGCTTTGGGTTTCCAAGTTTTGGCTTTAGCAGTTAATTGTTCAATTAGTTCTAAATATTTAGCTAAATAGGAATGAGCTTCTTGCTCGGTAATTACTGCCTCACCTAACAAATCAATGGTAAATCCAATGCCATCTTTACGAGCTTTTTCGATCGCTTTAATAACTTCGGCAATAGTTTCTCCCGAAATATATTTATAGGCCAGACTTTCCACGGCCTTAGTCATTGTTAGAGCTGCGGTCTGGGCAGGCAAAGAATTAGCTTCGCTAAAGTTGAGAATTCCTTTAAGAGTGGAGGGTAACTCCACTGCGTCATCACTCATATACTGTTGCAAGTGACGGGCAATTTCTGTTTTACTTTGCAGGGCAGGAATCGTATCAATCAGGCGAAATAATTGCACTCGGAGACCGGGGTTGCTCATGGCCCAGTCGAGAATCTTCTCATCCCAACGCATCTGTTCTTGCATCCGAGCGAGGATATTTTTTTTATTTCTAGTGGAGACAATTAGTTCCTGAGCAATTTCTTGCGTTTTAGCTTCGTAAGTATTGGATTGGACAACCACAATTAACTAAGTCCTAATGAAGAAGAGTCAATTAGTTATGATACTTCTCGGAAGACAATATTTCATTGCTAATTATTAAATACTTTATATTCTTTGCTATATCCATTGGTGACAACTTAAGCTGAAATAGCAGTTGTCAAGGGGATTTGAGAATTTGGCGAAAAGAAGAAATCCTCTTGATTCTTTTGTCGGTCAGGGAACGGAGCAATGATCAGTCGAACACGCGGTTTTCGGATAGA
>JBCCYD010000424.1:0-5434 GCA_039190385.1 Cyanobacteria bacterium P01_F01_bin.143
CAAGTTTATTGTATTTGTTTGTATTATGTATGGTTCCCCTTTTAATACTAAAAACTAACTTGTAAAATATTAAATGTTTTATTAATTAAGTTAAAAATTAAAGTTTATCTTGTTAATAAAAAGTGAAACTTTTTGTATCAAAATATACTTCAGGAATTCAGCTCGTTCATTGCCTGTTTGGCAAATCGTCTTGCGATCGCGGGAGCAAAAACTAAAGTGCTGGTAAAACCCGTAAACAAATGCAGTCCACTGAATGGTTCTAAGACTCCCACATTAGCAATTGGGCCATCGCTAAAAGCTACGAGGCAATGATGGCAAGTTCCAGGAATTTCGCTAATTTTTGGCAAGACAGCAGCAATTGATTGACGAAGGTGAGATTCGGCAAGATCGAGATTAAAATTCGTTTTTGGATTAGTCGCGATCGCGCTTATTTGACCAATACAGAGGCTGCGATCGCGAAACTGCACGACCCCAGGATCTAAAATAGACTGAATTACGGTCGCCTCTGGTTGCGCCCAAGAATCACGAGATTCTAAATCACTGGCGATCGCTTCAAGGGCAAATCTCTGCTGCACCGCAGGCATCACGATAGTTTGTAATTCAAAATCTACAGGAGCAGTTTTGATTAATTGCGCATGGGTAAAATAGGTTTGAGATCTTATTCCTATCTTTTGCAGTAAAGAACGAGTTAAGCCTCCAGCGGCTACGACCGTATTCTCAGAATGATAAGTATTTTGTGGCGTAATCACTCCTTGAATTTTATTTTCTTGACGGATTAAATCAACAACTGATTCATATTTAATTACTCCTCCAGCACGCAAAAAAGCTTCTTGATAGGCTTGAGCTGTTTTTTGTGGATGAATATGAGCATGGGGAAAGCGCAAAGCACCCGCGATCGCATCTTGGTTAAGTAATGGTTCTAGTTCACAAGCTTCTTGGGCATCTAATAATTGAGGCGTAATGGCAAAGCGATCGTAACCCTGGGCAATCTGTTGGGGATTGTCTTCTTGGTTAATCGTTAACAGTAAATCTAATTCGCGAAATTCAGTATCCCAAAGCAATTCATGAGCTAAGTGACGATGTGACTCCAAACCTTCGGCTGCTAATTTACGAGTTAAATCTGTGGTGCCAGACCAATAAGCCAGACCACCATAGCTATAAAAAGTGGCATTTTTAGCAATCGTGTCTTTTTCTAATAAAAGAACCGAAAATTTTTCCTGAATCAGTTCATAGGCTAAAGCTGAACCAGTAATTCCTGCTCCAATAACAATCCAATCATAATTTTTACTCATTACTTATTACTCATTACCCATTACTCATTCCCTCGCTTGTGAGTTTAATTTTACTAGAGCTTGTTGTAATTGAGCAGCATGTAACCAACCGACATAACCCCCGTAAATGCATTCACCATCGGAATTAGCGACAAAAACATGATCCACTCCTGCGGAGTTTTTCCAAGTACGAATTTCAATCCCTTCAGGAAAAACTAATTGTGTTTGCGATCGCTCAAAATCTCGATAATGAGCATCAGTCATTCCTGGAACTTGTTGTAGATGTTGGATTATTCTCGTGGCTAGATTATCTTCTGGTGCATCAGCTATCTGGGGATTGAGCCAAAATTCTTGAATGATTGGGATTAATTTTTGGTTACGTTTTAGTCCAGTATGGGCACCCCCGGGAACGATAATAAAGTTAGAGTAAGCAAATTTAGTATTTTCTACGGTTACCATGCCATCAGTGCCAAAACCGAGATCTCCTGCGATCGCCAAAGTGGGAATCTGTTGCGCAATTTCAGTTGCCATTTCCCGCCGATTTTTCCCCAAATCCCGAGCCATACCAATGCCAATTCCCAAGGGATCGATCATTCTGGCAATATCAGAGCCACCCATAGGAGAACCGATTACAACTAAAGAATGTACGCGATGCCATAATTCGGGGTGACGATGGAGTAATTCGACACATAATAATCCGCCCATAGAATGTCCCATAACTCGCACTGGGCGATCGGGATATTGGTTAATGGTTTCGAGGGTAATTTTTTCTAATTGCTGGATTAAAGGTTCGATCCGCCAATAGGTTTTGAGTAAACCCAAACTCGGAGACAGGACTAAAGTATCCTGGGTTGCGATCGCCTGAGCTAATTTTCCAATATCATTTCCATTATCTGACCAGCCATGTTGAGCTAACAATATAAAATCCGGATTATTCATTGAAATTGATAATTATGCGTTTTGTTCATAGGATAATTTAGATAAATTTGATCCAAACAAGAGCATTCTTTAAATATGACAATTATTAATAAAACTATTACTTTAGAAACAGAACCAGGAATCAATATTCATGATATTACCACCCAAGTTCGAGCAATCTTAGCTACAACGAATATTCAGAATGGTCATGTAATAGTTTTTGGTCGTCATACCACGACTGCTTTAGCTATCAATGAATATGAAGTGAGATTACTCCGAGATCTTCAAGTTTGGTTGGAAAAAGTAGCTCCTTCTACAGATAAATATTTGCATAATGATTTACATTTACGGGATGTTCCTCCTGATGAACCCGAAAATGCCCATTCTCATTTAATGGCGATGATGCTCAATAATACGGAAATCATTCCCATTGTTGATGGCGAATTAGCCTTGGGGACCTATCAATCAATTTTATTCTTTGAATTAGATGGCTCTCGTAAGCGCAATATTTTAGTACAAATTAGTGGCGAAGCCACGTAGAGACGTGTCGGCGACACGTCTGCAAAAAACGCATTGTGATTTTTTGTCAAGATATTCTTTACATTTCTTAAAATATTTGTTACATTAATTTATATAAGAAACAAACGAGCGAAAAAAATATTATGCAAACTACACAATTAGATAACGGAATTTTCAACAACTACGCTGCTGAACCCACAATGTATCTTGCTGATTACCCCGCTGTTTACGAACAAAAACGCTACCTACAACAAGGCGCGATCGCTGCATTTCTCGTTACAGCATTACTTTTCGTCTCCACTATCGTGAGCTAGCAAGTAAGATTGCCACATAGGTATGATTTAGGTTTTTCCTCTCTAATTACATTGATTTCTCCTGAATGAACTTCGGTTTTTATCGAAGTTTTTTTTTGTCTTGAAATCCTATGCAATACTTATAGGGTTAGGCTTTAAGCTGATTTTTGAGCTTTCTAATATCTGATTTAGTTCCCATAATGACAGAACAACCAACCAAGTCCAATCCGAGTCCAGAAGATCTAGTTCCAGAGAGTAATTACAATCATCAAAAGGCGGTGGTAGAAGCTGAGAATTCACTTTCATCTCCGTCAAAGTTAACTTCTGTTTTGTTGGTGGTTGAGCAAGTTATTGACGATAAAATTCCTTTAAGTAAATCCAAAATGCTCCTAATTGCTTTAGTGGTGATGGGAATTGGTTTATGGTTTAATGTGGCGATTTTGGGAGTTTTGGGCTCTCTTGGTGCTTTATTGCTTTCTTTGAAAGTTGTTGTGAGCTCTACTAGGAGTTTAGTTAATAAGTTTCTGACTCCAGCAGAAAAAAGAAATTTGTTTGCTTTTGTTGGGTTTAGCTGCGCGATCGCGGCTTTACTAAAATATGTTGGTTTTTACAATAGTATTGGCAATTGGTTAAACAATTTCAAATATGACGAGTTTGGCTCTTGGGCAGAATGGATTGGCGCTTTGGGACAAATCTCAATCGCAATTCTGGCGGTGTATGTGGCTTGGGCGCAGTATATTATTTCCCGGGATTTAACTATTCGACAAAATCTGATTACCCAGCAACAGACGATTGATTCTTATTTTCAGGGAATTTCGGATCTGACGATTAATGATGAAGGCTTGTTGGAAGATTGGCCTCAGGAACGCGCGATTGCAGAAGGACGGACTGCGGCTATTTTATCGAGTGTTGATTCTCTGGGGAAAGCGAAAATTCTTCGTTTTTTATCGCAATCGCGATTATTAACGCCGCTCAAACGGGATAATCGCCTGGGGAGACCGATGCTCGATGGGACTGGAGGGTACGCCGAAGATCGTCTTTATGGGATTCGAGTGATTGATTTGGGGGTTATATTAGCTGGGACAGATTTATCGAGTCAGGATTTGCGTTGGACGGATTTAAGTAATGCCAATATGGTGCGGACTAATCTGGCGAATAGTGATTTGGTTAAGGCCAATCTTTCTCGTACGGTTTTGTATGAAGCGAATTTGGCAGAGGCAGATTTGAAAGGCACAATTTTGTTTTATGGCAAAAAGGAAACGGCGACTCCGCGCACTCGCACTGCGGTTCCTGATTATCAGACAGGGGAAAATACAGGTGTTGTAGTGGAGAGAGCAAATTTATCGCAAGTAAAACGTCTTAATGAGGAGCAACGTTATTATCTTTGTGCTTGGGGCGGCGAGCAAACCCGAGGGACAATTCCTGGTGGTTGTGAAGGAATTCCTAATAAGTTAGGAAGATGAAAATCTAAGGAATTTTTGACTTTGCGATCGCGTTCTCAATAAATTAATTTTAAGATTCTGAATCTAAAGCAGCTTCTATCCCAGCTTTGGCAATATTGAGTATAGAATTATCAACTGCTTCTGCAACTGCTTCAATTCCCATTGCTTTAATGACATTAATTGCTTTCTGCCAACGAGTAGGATAATTTTCAATCTCCTCTGTTATTTTAGCTCCTACTATCATTTTTTCTGATGTAGTGTTCGTGGGATAAGTCTGAGAAAGTTGATCTAATAATTGCCGGATTTCCGTGGCAGCTTGAGCTAAATCTTGTGATGCTGCCTCTTTAATTCGTCCTGCAATTTGGGCATTCTCTGAAATAGTGCCACCACTCATATGACCAATTCCAAAATTACCTTTTTGATCACCTATCATATTGTGATCTCCTTGTAGATTTTGATTATCAATCTTGTTTTCAACATTAATTGGTTGACTAGCTGTTAGTTTTAAAATGTCTAATACTTGAGTGTAATTCTGACGATAAAATTGTATTTGCTCATCTTTTAAATTGAGTTTTAATCGGTATCCTTCATATGCTTCATTTAGTAGTTTTTGATATTTTTGCCAGAAAAATTTTTCTATTTTTCCTTTGTCCGTATCAGGAGAAACACCAATTTTGATGACAAATGAGCCACCACCTGTGCTTTCAATTCCCTGTACTATTGGAATCACCCGCTCTCCATCAGCAATTATTATCTCCTCTTCTTCCTGAAGTTTCTGAAATGAGTTGAGAAATACTGGCCCATCAATACCTTCACCGAAATATAAATTGACTGTTTCTAATATCTTCTGATCTATGCTTTACCCATAAGTCTCTAAAGAAAGATGGGAAGAAGGATGTAGCCGTTTCCAAGTAGAAGCAATATCATGCAATCGTGACAGTACTCGCCAAAGAGTTTTAACTCCAGGAAAACCATCATGTTTACGAGCTAA
>JBCCYD010000425.1:0-5429 GCA_039190385.1 Cyanobacteria bacterium P01_F01_bin.143
CTAAGTTTTATTTAATCTCTAATTACTATGTCTTTAAATGCTAATAGTTTTCAAGATATCGCAGCAGATGCTGGTATTGTTTGGTCACGCGATCGCGGAGATGAAGCTATCAGTGTTAATTTTATTGACTATAACAATGATGGTTTATCGGATATCTTCATTAGTGGACATGGTTTCAATAGTACATCTCCCAATGGTTTATTTCCCGATGCCAAATTTCCGGCGCTCTACATTAATAACGGAGATGGCACCTTTGATAATTTGTTTGAAGAAGATTTTCGCCAGGGAAATGGTGGTGATACCCACGGCACGAATTTAATTGATCTTGATAATGACGGCGATCGCGATATTTTCGTTAATGGTGGTGGGCAATTAGGCAATGACATCGGACAGCCCAACTTCTTGTTTACCAATCGCATCGCGGATCAAGGAATCGTTACCGAAGATAGTGAAGAACAAGGTGTCATTTTTCAAATCTCTCGTAGTCGCAGCACAGTTTTTTTTGATGGCAATGGTGATGGTCGATTAGATTTTGTCAATTTAGCAGCTACTAGAGACGATGGCCAAGGCCCCAATAGTTACTTCGAGCAACAAACAGATGGCACCTTTGTTAATCGCACTGATGCAGTCGACTTTGATGTGCCCAATCCATCCCGTTATGGACAATTAGCCGATTTAAATGGTGATGGTAGTCTTGATCTGGTGATTCAAGGAACCTTTGAATTTCCCCTGGCAGTTTTTGATCTCTCCTCTGGCAATGGGCCTCAAGAAATTACCGATCAGTTTAATTTTCCCCTATCCTCCGACAATCCCTCCGATGTTACCGCAGATTTTGAAGATCATACATCCGCCAGAGATAGTGTAATTGCCGATTTTGATGGTGATGGCGATCTTGATATTTTTATTGTTCGCTCTAGTCTAGCAACAACAGAACCGAGTATTTCCCAAAATAACGATCGCATTATTGGTGGCGATCTGATCCTGCAAAATCCTGGCACCGAAATTGGTTATAGCTTCCAAACCCCAGGGACTGTTGCGATCGACTTTTTTAGTCTTAATGGTATTCAAGCAGATCTTAGCGTTGATGAAATTTTCATTGGTGCTTCAGGACGTAATCCCACTGCTGCCGAGCTAGAAGCCTTTGTGAATGTTAGTTCGGAAACTACAGAAGTTGCTGTCGGTAACGATAATCCTAGTACAGCCGCTGTAGATCGGGTTGCTGCTTTAGCCTTAAATACGACTAGTCCAGGAGTTACCGGTTTACCTAGCGATCGCTCTGCGAGAGGAGTCTATATTAGCTATGATCCGACAACTCAAACTTGGCAAGTTCTGCTCAACTCTGACAATTTTGAAAGCATTCGCTCGGCAGTAGAATCCACCGCAGATATTACTAATCTCAATCCTATTGGTTTTACTAATGTCGACCCCAATGTCAATGCCCTAACAGATCAATTATTTTTAAATGACTCCAATGGGAACTTTATCCTCAGTGAAAATGCCGGGTTTGATTCGCCAACGCTTGCTCAATCGGTAGTTTCTGGTGATTTTGATAATGATAAAGATATCGACCTTTATATTGCTAATGCCTATTCTTCCTTTGATCAACCAAATATTCTCTACGAAAATCAAGGAGATGGCACGTTTGTAGCGGTTCCCCTAGCTGGTGGAGCGGAAGGAACTACGGTGGGACCCTTGTGGTTAGATTTTGAAACGGGAGCAAAACTGGCCACTAGTGATTTTGATAATGATGGTTTCCTCGATATTTTTACCGGATCTACGGTAGCGCGATCGCCTCGTAAAACCTATCTCAGTTCACCTTCCCAATTGTTTCAAAATCAAGGTAACGACAATAATTTTATTCTGATTGATTTACAGGGAATTCAATCCAATCGTGACGCGATCGGTGCCCAAGTCCGGGTAACTTCTGGCGGCACAACCCAACTGCGAGAACAAAATGGCGGAACTCATAACTTTGCCCAAAATGATACCCGACTGCATTTTGGTTTGGGACAAGATAGCATTATCGATCGCATTGAAATCACCTGGCCATCGGGAACTACTCAAGTTTTAGAGAATGTGGCAGTCAATCAGGTTTTGACAATTACAGAACTGATTAGCAGCAACTTACTTGGAGATGATGGTGATAATTTCATTGCTGGGACAGCGCAATCAGACGAAATTACCGGTTTAGCGGGTGATGATACGCTCAATGGCAATAATGGCAATGACAGTATAGTTGGTGGTGAGGGCAACGATAGTCTTTTAGGTTCTGAAGGCAGTGATACGCTGCTGGGAGCTTTCGGTGATGATACCTTAGTCGGCGGAAATAATAATGATCTGCTTTATGGTGGCAATGGGATTGATAGCTTAGTTGGTAATTTGGGAGATGATACTCTCGAAGGCGGCAATGATGCTGATTTTCTCTCAGGAGGAGATGGTTTTGATCTGCTTCACGGTGGTTTTGGAGCCGATACGCTCAGTGGCAATAATGGAGATGATCTTATTATGGGCGAAGGTGGCACCGATTCTCTGTTTGGTGGAACGGGTGATGACACCCTCGATGCCGGAGATGATAGTGATCAAGCCTTTGGTGGTGATGGAGATGATTTGATTCTGGGCAATAATGGGGGTGATATTCTCAATGGTAATAATGGCAATGACACATTAGAAGGTGGGAATGCAGGGGATATTCTTCGGGGACAAAATGGTAGCGATCGCCTGTCGGGGGATGATGGGAATGACACTCTGGTCGGTGGCGAAGGTGGCGATTTTCTTTTTGGTAATGAGGATAACGATCGCCTGGTAGGTCAGGGAGGTTTCGATCTGCTCGAAGGCGGCAATGGTAATGATGTTCTCATTGGCGGCAATGGCAATGATACCCTAGCAGGTGGTGCTGGTTTTGATCGGGTTTTAGAGTCAGGAGATTTCAACTTTACCGTTAGCGACGGGGAATTAATTGGTCGCGGAATCGATAGTTTTAGTGATATTGAAAGAGTGGAAGTCACTGGTGGTGGTGGCGCTAATATTCTCTTTGCAGGAACAGTTACTAACTTTGAAGTTGAGTTAAATGGTGGTGGCGGGATTGATACGATCGAAGGTGGTGCACAAGATGATGAGATTATTGGTGGCGTTGGCAATGATGTTCTTACCGGAAACGGCGGTAGCGATCGCTTTGTTTATCTAGCGACTAATAATGGATCGGATACTATTACAGATTTCACTATAGGCTTGGATGAGATTGTGATTGATGCTAGTGCCTTTGGTGGTGATTTAGCAGTAGGAACTTTACCTGCGGAGCAATTTGTGTTGGGTGGTCCTGGTGCGGTGAGTGATAGTGATGATCGCTTTATTTTCAATCCTACAACTAATGTTTTATTGTTTGATTCTGATGGTAATGGCAGTAATAGCGCGATCGCCTTGGCTAATTTCAGTAATGATGTGACTTTAAGCAATGAAGATATCACTATTATTGCTTGAACATCCATATAGCTGTAGAGATGTTGCAATAGCTGTAGAGACGTTGCATGGACGCGAAGCTAATCCTTTAGGGCAACGTCTCTACTTACCCGCGTTGTTTTCCACCAGAAGACAGCTATTCTTTTTATTTCCTGAAATTTAACCTATATTGCAGGTTAGAGAAATTAATATTACTAATACTAGAATTAATCTTTACCCATTACCCATTACCCATTACTCATTACTCATTACTCATTACTCAATCTAATTAATGACACTGCCACCATTAATATGAAATTCATGGAAATGATTCCGCAAATCGAAGCCCAGCTCACAGAAATCGAAGCCCAGAAAGAAGCCAACCAAAAAGAACAAGCTATCATCAGCCAAAAGATTCAGGACTTAGAAGCGAAAATTCAGCATCAATATAATCGCCAAAATCAATTAGACAAAGAAGCTATCGATTTATCCAGCAAATCAGAACAACTAGAAGAAAAGTTACAAAAACTGAATAAAATTGCTAATTTAGCTCAAAATTTCCAAGCACTAGCTGAAGAATGCCAAGATAATCAGGAATTATTAAGTACACTGTATTCTTCGGTTTCGAATAACGTAATATTAGGAGAATCAAAAAAAGTTGTCTCTGAATTGACATCACAAAATAACAATGCGGTTCTTAATCTGGAAGAGGATCTCAATCAAGATACAAAACTAAGTATTGACAATATCAAGGCTAAATTGCCTAACGCTGAAAAAATTTATCAAAAGTTGGTGGCAAGTTATTTAGAGCAATATCATACTTATCAAAATCTGATTGTTGATGAACTAGATTTAATTTGGTGTGCTGTGGCTTTTATTGCTTTTGGGCGTGATGCCTATCGTCAAATGTGTCGAAAACATCATCCAGATCTAGACGGTTCTGAGCAAGCAATGCAGCTGATTAATACTGCTTGGGAAATTTCTCAAGAATATCTAAAATCTATTAATCATTGACCATTAATCATTGAACATTAAATATTAAGCATTGACCCATTGGCCATTGATTATTTACTATTAGCAATCAACAATTAGCCATTAGCCATTAGCCATTAGCCATTAGCCATTAGCCATTAGCCATTAGCAAATCTTTATGAGTATCCAAATTTTACCTGCTGAGGTGGTCGATCTGATTGCTGCGGGAGAGGTAATTGATTCTCTATCGGCTGTGGTGCGGGAATTGGTGGAAAATGCTTTGGATGCAGGAGCGACGAGGATTAGTGTTTCGTTGTTGCCCCAGTTGTGGCAAGTGCAAGTTTCTGATAATGGCAAGGGCATGACCTTAGAGGATCTGCGGGTTTGTGCGGCTCCCCATAGTACGAGTAAGATTTGTACCAGCGAAGATTTGTGGAATATTACTAGTTTGGGTTTTCGGGGTGAGGCGCTCCATAGTATCTCTCAAGTTGCAGATTTAACTATTTGTAGTCGTTTGTCGGGTGAGCTGGAAAATGTGGGTTGGCAAGTTAGTTATGACAAAGGGCAGGTGATTGAGGAAGAAGCGATCGCGATCGCGATGGGAACAATTGTTACGGTAACCAATCTCTTTAGTTCTTTGCCAGTACGCCGTCGCGGTTTACCAGCCGTTGCCCAACAACTCAAGACCATTCAAAAATTAATTCAATATATTGCCCTGTCTCATCCGACTATTACTTGGCAAGTTAAACAAAATAATCAGCCTTGGTTTCATATTAGTCCTGGGGTAAATTCCCAGCATATTTTGCCCCAGTTTCTCAGGAAAGTTACGACCAATGATTTGCGCTATTTGCGAGAGATTGTTGATGGAGAATCTAGTCTGGAATTGGTTTTAGGTTTGCCCGATCGCGCCCATCGTTATAAACCAGATTGGGTTAAGGTAGCGGTTAATGGCCGGCCGACGAAACGGATCGCCGCGCCCGCAAGAAAGGCACGGAGCGCTGGGGTCCGCGGATGCGCGGACC
>JBCCYD010000426.1:0-5408 GCA_039190385.1 Cyanobacteria bacterium P01_F01_bin.143
CCAATTTTCTAACTCAGCTCTGGCCTCTGCTAATGTTTCTGGTTCTTTAATAAGAAAAGATTGATTTTTGAATAAACCTAGTCTCTGTAGTATTTTCAACCCTGGAAAAATAAATATCTTTGACTTCTTTAACGCCGCACTTTCTATTAAAGACCAAGGAATAGGAGCCAAAGCAAATAAACTTATTAAACAACCTAATTCTTGGGCATATTCACTTAATTCTGCCCAACTTAACTCAAAAGCTGCCTCTACTCCACGCTCAATATTTGGAGTCCAAGTAGGATCATTTTTTGGCACTTCCATAGAAGAATGCCCTAATCCTTTATCCTCTAGACGTCTTAGTTCTTCCGATAAAGATATTCTGCGCTTTTTCACATATCGCCCTACCAATTGCAATGCCAACGGCAAATACCCTAAACGCTGACAAAGTTCTTTAGCTATTCCCAACTCTTGCTCAACCTTTTCTGCGCCAACCAATTGAGTCAACAAATCCAATGCATCTGGCTCCGATAAAACTGCCAAATACAGAGAACTAGGCAAGTCTAATTTAAGTCTAGTAGTAATTAAAACTTTGAACTGAGATGGTTGTGGTGGGAGATAGGGTTTGATATCACTGTAATCTTTGACATCATCAAGAACAATGAGAGTATTTCCCTCCCGCCAACGCTTCCAACACCAACGAACTCGGTCTGGTAACTCTAAATCATCTGGAGGGTTCAAATCCAAATCGGTGCGAGCAAAATTGACTATCTGTAAACCAATATCCTGATCTCTAGAACGCAACCAACAGATCCCACCAGGATAGGTATTTAACTGTAAATTTAGCAAGGAATATTGAATCGCCAGCTCAGTTTTGCCAACTCCGCCCATTCCTTCAACCGCAGCAATTACTACCTGGTTATGACGTTGCAACTCTTGATTGAGATTTTCTAAATCCTTTTCCCGTCCGACAAATTTATCTGTGCTGCTGGAGATGATATTTTGAGGGATTCCTTGGGGTTTGGGAATCTGATCTAAATTGCCAAATTGATTGTAAATTACAGTTATATTCCCGGCAGTCAAGTTTCCACCGACTGAAACGTTGCTGAAAACACGCTGTGAGGACTGTTCTGGGTTTGGGAAATCACTCATATTTAATCTCTTTTTAGCTTGAGATAACTTTTTTAGAGCGTCCAGTCTTGTAACTCTAATATTTTGATTTTACCGAAATGCTTCTGATTATGCGTAATTAATACTAAATTATTCGCGATCGCAAGACATAGATTTGCGATCGCGCAAAAAGAATCTCAATAAATTTGTTCTTGGTCGCAGCAAAGGTGATGATCTGATCATAGGTGGCGTTGGTGTCGATAAATTTGTTCTCAGAGCTGGAGATGGCACAGATAGAATCGTTGATTATCGTGATGGTTTGGATAAATTTGTGCTGACCGGGGGCTTAGAATTTAGCGATATTAGGATAGTACAAAATATTAATAGTACGCAAATACAAGTAATAGCTACAGGCGAAGTTTTAGCAAATCTCAATTCTGTAACCGCTAACTTCTTAGAGCAAGATGATTTTATTGTTGAAAGTTAGTTTTATCGGCTTGGTCAACATAAATAATAATTGTTAAAGATAGTTTTCCAAAAATATAGGCATAATTCTAAAGATAAAAAAAAATTGCAAATTGTAACGTGACATTTGTAGGGATGATTACCAATAGTAGGCTGCTAACATGCTGATAATATACCTGCACTATCAGACAAATCTCCATTACGAGCATTTAGCTTAAATATTCTAGAGCTAATTTACCTACTATTTATTACTTAATAACTTATGTCTCATCCTTTGTATGTTGCGTTCATTTGGCATCAACATCAACCTTTGTACAAATCGCGCCAAACAAACTCAGATTCTTTAGGTCAATATCGTTTACCTTGGGTCAGACTTCACGGGACAAAGGATTATTTGGATTTAGTTTTAATCTTAGAACGCTATCCCAAATTGCATCAGACGGTAAATCTTGTACCCTCACTGATGTTGCAGTTGGAAGATTATGCAGCGGGTAAAGCGATCGATCCCTATTTAGAGTTGGCCTTAACCCCAGAAGGAAATTTAACAGAGAAGCAGAAACAATATATTATTAAGCATTTTTTTGATGGGCATTATCATACTCTAGTTGAACCCCATCCTCGCTACGACGATTTGTACCAACAAAGACAGGAGAAAGGACATAATTGGTGTTTGGCAAATTGGTCACGACAAGATTATAGTGATTTGCTAGCTTGGCATAATTTAGCTTGGATCGATCCGCTATTTTGGGATGATCCTGATATTGCTCGTTGGCTAGAAAGAGGTCGCAACTTTACCCTAGGCGATCGCGAAAAAATCTATGCTAAACAACGCGAAATTATTTCCCGCATCATTCCCCAACATAAAAAGATGCAACAGACGGGACAGCTAGAAATCACGACAACTCCCTATACTCATCCGATTTTGCCGCTACTTTTGGATACAAATGCAGGAAGAGTGGCTGTCCCTAAGATGACTTTGCCGAAAACTCGTTTTCAATGGGAAGAGGATATTCCCCGCCATCTAGCAAAAGCCTGGGATATGTATCGCGATCGCTTTGGCTGTGAACCTCGGGGATTATGGCCTTCAGAACAATCGGTTAGTCCAGAAATCTTGCCTTATATCACTAAACAAGGTTTTAAATGGATATGTTCTGATGAAGCAGTCTTGGGTTGGAGTCTTCAGCATTTTTTCCATCGTGATGAGGTGGGCAATGTTTGCGAACCGGAATTGATGTATCGTCCCTATCGCTTGGAAACACCAGATGGTGATTTAGCGATCGTCTTCCGCGATCACCGTCTTTCTGATTTGATCGGCTTTACCTATAGCAATATGAATCCTCGTCAGGCAGCAGCGGATTTGATTGGACATTTAGAAGCGATCGCCCGTAGTTTAGCTTCTCAACAGGAAGATGAAGATACTGCTCTAGAAGAACCTTGGCTAGTTACGATCGCCCTTGATGGAGAAAATTGTTGGGAATATTACAAAAAAGATGGTTTACCATTTCTAGATGCTCTCTACCAAAAACTAAGTAAAGATGAGGATATCAAATTAGTCACAGTAGATGAGTTTATTACCAAGTTTCCGCCTAAAAAGACTATTCCTACCAAAAAATTACATAGCGGTTCTTGGGTAGATGGCAATTTCACTACTTGGATTGGGGATTCGGTGAAAAATCGCGCTTGGGATCTATTGTCCGCCGCCAGGGAAATGGTGGCAAAACATCCCGAAGCGACAGAAGAAAATAATCCCGAAGTTTGGGAAGCTTTATATGCAGCCGAAGGTTCCGATTGGTTTTGGTGGTTTGGCGAAGGACATTCTTCTAGTCATGATGAAATATTTGATGGTTTATTCCGTGAGCATCTCTGCGCTATTTATCAAGCGCTAAATGAACCAATTCCGGCTGAATTAGAAAAATCTGTAGAAAGACATGAGAAGAAAGGCGATCGCATTCCCCAAGGTTTTATTCATCCGGTTATCGATGGCATTGGGGATGAACAGGATTGGGATCGCGCAGGCATGATTGAAATTGGTGGCGCGAGAGGAACTATGCATCGTAGTAGTATTGTGCAAAAGATTTTCTATGGCTTAGATCACCTAAATTTCTATCTGCGTCTAGATTTTAAAGCTGGTGCCGAGTTGGGAACCGATATTCCTGGGGAATTACATTTGCTTTGGTACTACCCAGGAATCCAAATGTACAATAGCCCTGTGCCCTTAGGGGAAGTTCCTCAAGAACCACCTTTAAATTATGATTTCCATCACCATCTCTGCATTAATTTACTAACTGAATCTGTTTGGTTAGAAGAGGCTATCGCAGAATATCGTTGGCATATTCGCTCTTGTCGTGCAGATGTGAGGTACGACAAATGCTTGGAAATTTCGGTTCCTTGGGCAGATTTACATATAGATCCCGATACTTGTTTAGAGATTTTGGCTGTTTTTGGCGATCGCGGGAAGTATCGAAGTTATGTTCCCGAGAATAAGTTTATTAAGTTGCAAGCACCGTAATTGAAAAGATAGCGAGGGATGGCGCGATCACAATTTTTGTGGGTTTGCGATCGCGTTTACTTGCTTGGGTCAATATAACTCAGATTAGAACTATATCTCCAAAAATTTGAGTTAAACTCTTTAGAAGAACGCGAATAAAGATTTAGTAATGATAGACGAATATCCTAAGGATCTAGAAAAGCAAGAGGAAGAACTTTTAACGCTTAATGATTTCGACGAAACGCCTCCAAGTGATATAGTTGCATTCAATGAGTTGAGGTCATGTGCGGATCTTGTCCGAATGTATAGATCCAAACAACTAGATATTAAACCAGATTTTCAACGTGATTTAGTATGGCCAAAATCTGATCAAACACGTTTTATAGATTCGTTAGTAAAACAGCTTCCTATTCCAAGTATGTGTATTAGCCTTGATTACAATACAGGTAAGAGACTTGTAATTGATGGACTTCAGAGGATGTCAAGCATTATTAGCTTTTTGGATGATAAAAGTTGGAAGCTATCGCGTCTTGAAGATATTGATGAACGAATATCAGGAAAGACAGTGCGACACATATGTGAAAAACATCAGGAGATATATAGTCGTGTAGAGAACCTTACAATCCCAGTTACTGTATTGCGTTGTGACTACGCTAAAGAGAAGCATATGCAATATCTTTTCACGATTTTTCATCGTCTTAATACTGGTGGGAATAAGCTGACTAATCAAGAAATTCGGAATTGTATCTTCCAAGGCTCTTTCAATAATCTACTTAAGGAATTGGTTCAATCTTCAAAGTTTCGTAAACTATTGGGACTTGAAGACAAGAAAACTTATAGGTTCAACTACGAGGAATTAATTCTCCGTGTTTTTGCTATGGAATCTAATTATGATAACTATAATGGTCGGTTAGCAAAATTCCTAAATAGCTTTATGGATGAAAATAAAAATGCTGATGAAAATGTTCTTGCTCAAATGCAATCTCGTTTTAACAAAACCATCGATTTGATTTTTGTAAAGATTCTTGATCAAAATCATCTTTCAAGAATCAGTAAAACTACTACTGAAGCAATTTTAGTTGGTGTCCTCAGAAATCTGGATACATTACAAAATCAAGAGAAGAGTGAGCTTAAATCAAAATTAAAACAGTTGCGTGAACATCCTGATTTTTCGGTTGAAAATCTTAAAGGTGGATTAAATCATAAAGATAAAGTGAAAAATCGTTTGAATACAGCAATAAAAATTTTCTCGTAGCATGATTGTTAAGAGATATATTTATAAGACTCTCAAAGATCTTGATAAAAGATTTAATAGATCTTTGGCTTCTAGCTCCCCAAATGAATCAATTTACTATTCAAAACTGGC
>JBCCYD010000427.1:0-5395 GCA_039190385.1 Cyanobacteria bacterium P01_F01_bin.143
ATCAGTAAACAAATATTCTGGCAACCCAAAAGTCCCCCAATCACAATGAAGTTGATATTCGACTCCATATTTTTTGGGTAAGATCGCGTGTCGCAAAGCTAAAGCTACTACTTGAGAGCTTGGAGCATCAAACCCTAAATTGACTCCCATGACACAACGAGAATAACTATCAATTACTGTAGTTAACCAAGGACGACCAATTAATTCTCCATGTCGATCCACCAACAGAATATCTGCACGAGTATGATCACACTGCCAGACTTGATTGCTATGATTGATACCGATATCTTTACCATCACGAGTTTTGACAGATAAAGTTGTGCCTTGCCATCCAGGAGAACGAATACTCTTCTTTTTCTTGTCTTGTATTGGTTTAAGAACTCTTAAGACGGTCTTATAGCTTGGAGGCTTATCGTCTCTGACTTCCATCGCTTTAGCTTGAACTCTCAAAGCAACTTGCTTAGGACTCATTCTCTTACTCCCTTGATTTCCTTGCTTATAGGTTTTGAGAATAAAATCTTGCCAAAACTGACTAATGCGGTGATTTCCTTTATCGGATCTACTTGTAGAAACTAAAGCAGTTATTCCTTGCTCCTGATACTTCTTGAATAATCGCTGTACCGAACGCACTGAAATTCCAAGCTTTTTCGCTCCCGATCTCAATCTCTCTCCATAAGTAGCGCGATCGCATGGTTCAAGAAGACTCTGAATTACTTCTAGTCTAATCTTCGCTATACCCTCTAATTCAGAAGTAATTATGTTTTCTTGCTTTGTGTCTGAATCACTTTCTAATTCCTTTGAAATCAGTTCGGGTGTTTTATCATTGTCCATTGAAATAAAAAATTAGCTTTAAAAACACATAATGTTATTCTATCGCAAAACAAAAAAAGCGACACAAATTTTGTCACTTTTCTTTAAATATGAATTTTAAACAAACGACATCTATTTTGTCATTTTGTAAATAAGCGACAGTCAATTTGTCTCTTATGCAGTCCACTATAATGAGATATGATTTTGGAATCAAATGACTATAATCTAATCGGCACAGGGCTTATAGCTTGACGACAATAATTTGTCTCGATGTCATCTAATGTGTCACTGTACATATCTAAAAAAGGTTTCAGGAATTTGTTCTAAGCTAAAATGAATTGGTAAGATCAGGAAATGCCAATGGTACAAGCTGCGAGAAAATCCCTATCTTTTACTGAATTTGTCGAGACTAAAGCTGATGGAACGAATTGCGAATTGCACAATGGAGTGATTGTCGAAGTGCAACCCAGGGGAAAACATGAGGAAATAATTGGGTTTTTAGCTACAGAATTTACCTTGGAATTTCGTCGCTTGAATTTAGCTTATTTTATCCCCAAGCAAGCATTGGTTAAAGTATCAGATCAAAACACTTGTTATTCTCCTGATGTTTTAGTGTTAAATCGCGACAATTTGGTTAATGAATCCCTTTGGGATAAATATTCCACGGTACAAACTAGTGCGACTATTCCTCTAGTTGTCGAAATAACTAGTACTAATTGGCGAGACGATTATCTAAGTAAAGTGAGAGATTATGAAGAAATCGGGATTGCGGAATATTGGATTGTTGATTATTTAGGATTAGGTGGTCGACGCTATATTGGCAATCCGAAACAACCTACAATTTCAATTTATTATTTGGTTGATGGAGAATATCAAGTCACTCAGTTTAAGCAGGGAGACACTATTATTTCTCCTAGTTTTCCAGATTTGAAGTTAACGGTAGAACAAGTTTTTAATTAGGTAGTTTTTAACTTGTGCAATCATCGATTTTCTAAACTTTTAATGGTTGTATATTTTTGTAATACTGATCATGAGTTTCCGTATATTTACGTATAATATACATGGTTAGCCTAAAAGTTACTTGAGCAATTGTGTCTAAAAAAGTTTTTATTAGCTATCGTACTCAAGAGCCAGATATCAGCCTGGCACAAAAGTTCTACGACCATCTCAAAGCAGCGGAACATAATCCGTTCATGGCAGCAAAAAGTATTCCCTGGGGTGAAAATTGGGTAGAACGCATCGACCAGGAACTGAAAAGCTGCGATTATTTTCTGCTGCTACTATCAGAACAATCAGTTATCAGTGATATGGTGGCAGCGGAATTGCGAACCGCCAAGAAATTGCAGAATGAATTGGGCAAGCCAGTTATTTTACCAATTAGACTCAATTTACCTATTGATGATCCCCTTAACTACGAATTGCGAAGTAGTTTGCAAACGATTCAGCAGAAATCTTGGAATTCAACCGCTGACACATCTAAATTATTAGAGGAAATTTTAGCTGTTATTGAGGGGGAAGTTCAACTAGAACCGGTAGACGATGCCATTGCTCCTGTGGTGAAATCAGTTGCCAAGAATCGCCCGCCTTTGCCTGTAGCGGATTTGGAACTTCCGGGTGGGACAATGCGATTAGATTCTAAGTTCTATATCAAGCGAGAACCGTGGGATAGTCGTTGTTTGCAAGAAATTGAGAATCAAGCAGGTTTAGTGAGAATCAAAGCGCCTCGGCAGATGGGGAAAACTTCTTTGTTAGCGAGAATTCGCGATCGCGCTGCTGAGTTAGACTATCGAACCGTAACCTGGGATATATTAGAAACTGATGAACAGACTTTTAGTGATTCGACCAGATTTTTAAAGCGATTTTGTGCCTCGATTAGTCGCAAATTGGATATTCCACCGCGAAAAGTAACAGAATTTTGGGATGAGGAATTATTTGGCCCCAAAGAAAATTGTAGTGATTATTTTGAAGAGTATATTTTGTCCGCACTCAATGTCCCTTTATTTTTAGGTATGGACGAACTTGATCGCCTTTTTCCCTACACAAAAGTCGCTAAAGAATTTCTGACACTGCTGCGTTCTTGGAATGAAAAAGCCAAGGTTAATAAAACTTGGGCCAAACTACGCATGGCAATTTCCCATTCCACAGAATCCTATGTGGTACTAGATACTAATTCCTCGCCTTTTAACGTTGGTTTAGCTGTAGAGTTACCAGAGTTTACGCCTGAACAAGTACAGGAGTTGGTAGAGAAGCATGGGCTTAATTGGAATGAAAAAAACGTTACAGCTTTAATGACAATTGTGGGAGGACATCCCTATCTGGTTCGTCTGGCGCTCTATCATATTGCGCAACAAGATCTGAGCTTAACAGAGCTTCTAGCGGACGCGCCTACTGATGGGGGTATTTATGGTGAGCATTTGCGGCGACATCTGTGGAATTTGCAGCAAAATCCCGATTTAGCGATCGCGTTCAAACAGGTCATCAGCTCTGATAGCCCTATCATCTTAAAGCCGATGCTAGCATTTAAGTTAAATGGGATGGGTTTAGTCAATTTAAAGGGCAATGACGTGGTTCTGCGTCATGAGTCGATGTATCGTCCCTATTTTCGATCGCGGTTGCAAGTCAAGTCATGAATCAAGCAGTTAGCAAATCATCTTTCTATCGAGTTGGCGGATCTTTACCCCAGGATGTACCGTCTTATGTGACACGGGAGAGCGATCGCCAATTATACGAAGCTCTCAAAGCTGGAGAGTTTTGTTATGTGCTCAATTCTCGGCAGATGGGCAAATCCAGTTTGATGGTGAGAACTTTAAGCAAATTGCAAGCTGATGGTTGGGCGGGAATAACTATCGATTTTTCTGCTAAAGATAGTCAAACTGATAATCCAAATTATTGGTACAACGGCATTCTTAATCAACTCAATAATCATTTTGAATTACTGGGGCGCAGAGATTTTCGTAGTTGGCTCAAAGAGCGAGATTTTATTTCTCCTGTGGAACGATTGGCAGAATTCATCGAGACAGTTTTACTGCCTGGTATTGAGCGCCCAATTATTGTCTTTATTGATGAAATTGATAGTACGCTTAATCTGTCTTTTACCGATGACTTTTTTGCGCTGATTCGTGCTTGTTACAACAAACGTGCTGAAGATTCTAATTATCAGCGGTTAACCTTTGCCTTGTTTGGTGTAGCCGCTCCCTCTGATCTGATTAGTGATACCAAGCGAACTCCTTTTAATATTGGCAAAAGCATTGATTTAAAAGGATTTACATCCCAGGAAGCGTGGCCTTTGGCTCAAGGATTGGCCGTAAAAGCGGAGAATCCCCAAAAAGTTTTACAGGAAATATTGCATTGGACTGGAGGTCAGCCTTTTCTCACTCAGCGTTTGTGTCAGTTAGTTGTAGATTCTAGTTTTCCGATTACTTCTGGAAGTGAAGCGAGCTTGATTGAAGAGTTAGTAAAATCTCGGGTCATTGAGCATTGGGAATCGCAGGATCAACAGGAACATCTCAAGACGATTCGTAGACGACTGCTAGATAATGAGCAGAGAGCGGGATATTTACTGGAATTGTATCGGGAAATTCGACAAGCAGGAGGAATTACGGCTCATAATCGTGCTGAAGAGCGAGAATTGCAACTTACTGGATTGGTTGTTAAGCAAGATGGCAAATTGCAAGTTTACAATCCTATTTATGTGGCTATATTTGATGAGAAATGGATTGATGCCGAATTAAACAAGTTGCGTCCTTATGCAGAGAGTTTTCGAGCTTGGATTGCTTCAGGGAAAATAGATAATTCTCGTTTATTGCGGGGAGAAGCGTTAATCGAAGCTGAACAATGGGCAGCAGGGAAAAATCCCAGTGCAGAAGATCGAGAATTTTTGGCTGCTAGTCTTACTCAACTGCGAGAAGAGGAAATTGCAGCAAAGGAAAAGGAAGCAGAATTAGAACGGGAGAAAAAGAAAAGAGAAGCCGCTGAAGAAGCAGAAAGAATTCAAGCTGAAGCAAATCAGAAAGCTCAACGTAGGATGCTTGTTGGAAGCGTTGTCTTGAGTATAGCTTTGGTGGGTACAGGTATCTCAACAGTATGGGGTTCTATGAAATTTCAAGATGCACTCAACGCTCACAATACTCTTGAAGCAGTTAGAGAGTTATCTGTATTAGCAGGTAAGTTGAGAATAAATGGAGAAGTTGAGGCATCAGATGAAGCATTGAGGAAGGCAGGATTATCAACATTAATTGAAAACCAAGAACTGAAGCAAACTTTTCTTATCGCGGCAGCTGCCGAAGCTTATCAGTCTTTTGATGATGAAGAACAAAAAAAAGCTCAAGGTATTCTAAAAAATTTAAAATTAACTTCTCTGAATATTGATAAATCTCAGCTTGACCCAGGAATTTTGAATCAAGTTAAGGCCTTTGCTTATTTCCAGGCTGGAAAAGTTAAGGGAGACAACTATTATCAAGATGCTTATGATGCCTTAAAAGCAAGATTTTTACCCTATTTACATGACGTGAAGTTAAGTTTATACGTTAATAAATATACCTAATTAGGTATGTTTAAGCGCTATATATCAGAGTTCATCGAAATA
>JBCCYD010000428.1:0-5388 GCA_039190385.1 Cyanobacteria bacterium P01_F01_bin.143
GATATTCTGCCGACAAATATTGCTCAAGCCGTAACCTTAGCCAAACTAACAGGAGAGCAATTAGTCGAGAAATGGCGCACAGTAATTAACAATATTCCTCTCGATAAAATAACGGCTAAAAGTATTCGCACTTTCCTCAAGCCACCAGAAACAAAAGATCACAGTTTAACGACAATGATCGTCCCCACAGAAATTCATGAAAATATGCAAAAAGAAGCTACAGCAAGGGGTTTGTCTGTTGTGGAATTCTTGGAAATGATATTCAATTTCTTTGTAAATAGTGATAATTCACACCTTTTGCAATCTGAAATAAATACACAAGATTACAAGCAAAAGCAACAAAATTGGCAGAAAGATTTAGCAAAAATAGCAAAAGAACAGGAAAAATCTCTACTATTATCAGAAGCAAATCAATTAATTTAGACCAAAAGATGATAATTCTGGTTATTTATTAGTGATCGCATTGATGGCTAAAAATTCTTCCTGGGCGCGATCTCGCAAGGCGAGGCGCTACGCGATCGCGCTTCCGTTCTCGCTCCTTCGGCCTCTCTATAGAAAAATGTGAGAATCAAGACACTAAGCAACATTAGATACCGATTTACTCGGAGTTAACAATAAATACAAACAGGGAATAACCAACAAAGCAATCAAAGTCGAAGCAACCAAGCCGAAACCGATCGCACTAGCTAGAGGAAACCAAGTCGGATCACTCAATGCTAAAGGAATCACACCCACAATTGTCGTAATACTAGTTGTCAAAATTGGACGCAACCGATCAGCCGCTCCTCTTGCCGCAGCCTCTCGTACCCTCATGCCCTTGGCTCGATGGGAGTTCATCGTTTCAATCATCACGATCGCATCATTAACCACAATTCCTGTCAGCGCAATAATCCCAATTACCGCAGGAAAGGAAATCGGAATCTGGAAGAAAAAGAAACCGAGAAATGTGCCAATAAAAGCAAAAGGAATGGCCAACATAATAATAAAAGGCTGAGTAAAGGAACTAAACTGAATTACCAATACCGCAAACACCAAAAACAAAGAAACGATCGCCATTTGTCCTGCCGAAGCAAAAGTCTCTCCCTGAGTTTCCAATTCCCCAGCAAATTTATAATCGTAACCTTGACCCCAACTTTCCTTCATGGCCACTAATTTAGGTTCCAGATCCGCCACAATCTCACCCACCGTGCGACCCTCATTTTTTGCCAATATAGTAACTGTCCGTTGCGCATCCTTATGGGTAATAGATAACGGTGCATTACCAAACTCGGCTTCTAATAATTGACTTCCAGTAATGGCATCTCCTTGCTCGTTAAAAATAGGTAAACTCAACAACTCATCACGACGAGTTGGCCCACCAACGCCCCCATTACGAGAGGCCCACATTGTACTAAGGCGAATTTCTAAATCTTCTTGACCACCACCAATAGGAAAATCACCAATATCATTATCAGTCATTAGATAACGTCCTTGGGTCGCCAGATCATCATCGGATAAACCGTAAAAGTTAATCGCTTCTCGACGGGGACGAAGTTTAATATCAGCTCGCAAAGCACCCAAATCATCTCGCACATCGATCGCGCCGGAGATTTGCCGCAGCGCTAACTGCACTTCTCCAGAAATCCGCCGCAACTCCTCCATATCTGCCCCAACTAATTCGATCTGAATCGGATCACCACCTTCTCCTGTAGATTGGGCATTTACCACCAAAGATGCGCCCGGATATTGACGTAAAGCCTCATTCAACTGCGATCGCAAACCATCGATATATTTAAAAGAAAGCTGGTCTCTCTCTTCTTCAGGAGTAAAAATAGCTGAAAATCCTACTAAATAATTACCATTATTTGGTTTCAGACCACTTTCTTGAACTAAACCACTCCTTTGACCCACCAACTTAATGACACTTTCTAAATAATCCTTACTTTGTAACAATTCACCTATTTCATCAGCTACTTTTTGCGAACTATCGATAGTAGTTGTCGGGGGTAATTCGATATTGACACTCAATTTCCTACCATCGCCTTCAGGAAACAGACTTGAAGGTACTGTGCCGACTAATATGGTAGAAGTGACAAATAACGCGATCGCGCTAAAGGTAAATATTTGAGCTGTGAATTTATTGCGAACTGTCGTGCTTAAACTCCAATTACGGAATTTTTCTGAAGCAGTTTCAGTCAGGCGATCGATTCTACTTTTTTGTCCTTTAGCTTTAATATTGCCCAATAAATAACGCGAAAGGGGAATGTCGACAAACAAAGCAATGACATAACTCAGTAGCAGACAAACGATCGCACTAATAGGAATCAAGCGAATAAATTTACCCATCGTGCCACTAATGGCCATCAAAGGTGCTAAAGCAAGAATTGTCGTTAGCTGGCCCGTAAACGCAGGAAGGGCGTAGGTTTTCACCGTCTTCAGCGCCGCTTGGTTAAAACTCAAACCCTCAACAAAGATCCCATCATGCATTCCTTCCATCATCAGGATAAATACATCGACTAGCAATCCCAAGGCCAAGATCATGCCGACTTGCACCATGGTATTGAGGGTAAAGCCAAATAAAAATAGTACAGCCAAAGTGCCTAAAAAGGTTAGAGGAATCGATAATCCAGCAATTATGGCCTCTCTCCAAGTTAGGGCAAATAATAGAACAATAAAGACGCCTAGAACCCCTTGCCAAGCATTATTAAAAACATTAAATAAATCCTTGTTAATCTGATCGGCATCTGTACTAATTACCCGATATTCCATGCCGTGCGGCCAAATAATGGGATTTTCTTTGACTTTTTCTAGTTCGGCTAAAGAATCATTAATAACCTTAATCGTGTCCGAGCCGGGAACTTTGACGACATCAATATTAATGAAAGTTTGAAACTCGCCACCATCAAAACTCAAAAAAGCTCGATTTTTTTCTCTTTCTAAATCTCTTCTAACTTCAGCTACTTCTTGTAAGGAGACAACTCGGCCTCCTGCTTCTTCTCCTAAACGAGCGACGGGTAAGTTACGTAAATCTTCTAAATCGCGAAATCTACCGTAATATCTTAATTGAGTACCAATCTCATCACTTTCAATCTGATCCCAAGGTAAATCTCGGTTGCCCTTGCCGATCGCATTGGCTACTTGGGTTGAAGAGATTCCCATTGTAATTAGCCGAGAAGGAATCATTTGTACATGGATTACTTCTTCTCGATTACCACTGAGATCGACTTTTCGAACATTGGGCACAGTTTCTAAAATATCTTCAATCTCTTCGGCTGCCCGACTCAAGACTGCTAAATCAATATCACCGTATAGTCCCACTGTTAGTACGGGAGTATCTTGAGTTGAGATTTGTTCTACTTTGGGTTCTTCAGCATCGTCAGCTATTTCGGGTTTAGCTTCGTCTACCTCTGCTCTGACTAGGGCAATGGATTCTGCGATCGCGGCTTCCGCTTCAAACTCTACTTGAATCAATGAGGAACCATCAAAGGAGGCACTATCGAGATCTTTTAAGCCTTTGAGAGATTTGAGTTCTTTTTCTATTTTGTCGGTAATTTGATTTTCAATAGTTTCCGGGTCAGCACCACCCCAATCAGTTTGGATTGTTGCGATCGCCACATTAATATCGGGATCTCCTTCTTTGACCATCGTTGAAGCGCCCATGAGACCACCAACAATTAGCAGCAGCGATAGCAAAATGGCAAATACGGTTTGCAGAAAGAAGAACCTAGCAAAAGGCGAAGCTTTAATCGGCTTATGTTCTTGGTGTTGTTGCGATACTTCAGATGGGTTTTGTAGCTGACTCATGTATTATGTTTGCTGGAAAAAGAGAGGCTTGGGAATATTCTATCCGAAACTCTAAAATTGAAGACAAATTATCAAGTGGCAAGGTTTAGGCAGGGCGATCGCCTACCATCCGGTATTTTCCCTAAGCTTGAATTGAATACCGATGCGATTTTTCAACAAAAAAATATTTAATCTTTGATTTAACTTCTACTTCTATCATTCAGAAGGACTTTTCACTAAAATCTCTTCAAAACGTGAAAAATGTTTGCGATCAAACGTATAGGCTGTCGATATTTTGGCATTTTTCATCCAGGCGATATTGTATGCATCGATAAAATCAACATTCTTGGCAGCATAGTTAATTGCAGCCTCAATTAGTAATCCCGCTTCTGATACCGTTAAACCTGGTGTATTCAAAATCGCTAATACCCGATCGCGAATTTGTTCACGAGATAGTTTGTAAAAGGAACCCAAAGTCCAAACGATTTCGGCGATTACCATTGATGTTGTAATGAGTTGGATCTCGCCATCTTGAGCTCGTTGAAGTAGTTGCTCTACCTGATCGGCTTGTTCTGGAATGTCATTTGTTAGGTAGCGTAAAAATAAATTGGTATCGACAAAAACTTGCTTTATACTCATGAGTCAGTTTTCCGATATGAGCGAGTGTTTAAAACTTCTTGACGAATAGCATTAAAATCTTGCGGTTTGTTAACAGGAACGCTACCACGAAAATCAGCTAAGGTTTGATGTAACGGCTGTAAAACCACCTCATCACCACGTTGGATAAAAGCCAGGCGATCGCCTTCTTGTAAATTCAGGGTTTGACGAATATTGCGAGGGATTGAAATTTGACCTCTTCGTCCCACTTTGATGATATTCATAAAAAATGCCAATAGAGGATTTGTCAGTTATTCTAATCTTAGTCTGACAAAACAACAAATATCTGACGTTTGAATGTTGTTTCAATTTTTTACCTAATTAGCCAAAAGACACTTGTGGGGCAAGGCGATCGCTTTATGATAGATATAGAAAGA
This sequence comes from Cyanobacteria bacterium P01_F01_bin.143, assembly GCA_039190385.1. GTDB lineage: Bacteria > Cyanobacteriota > Cyanobacteriia > Cyanobacteriales > Xenococcaceae > Xenococcus. The sequence goes on from JBCCYD010000428.1 coordinate 4,797, forward strand.
CATGTTCTAAACCAGAAAATATGCCCATGACTATACACAGTAATGTTATTAATAGCGATCCAGAAATAATGGGAGGAACACCTATATTTAGAGGAACTCGTGTACCAATAAAAAATCTACTGGATTATTTAGAAGCAGGAGATTCTTTAAGCGTCTTTCTCGAAGAGTTTCCTAGTGTAACCAAACAAAATGCTGTCTCGGTGATTAAATTAGCAAGAGAATTCAAAGATTGGGTAACTTTGCTAATTGATTGTTGAATTTAAATTTAAGATCATTAATATCAGCGTAATCAGTCTGAAAATGTCCTAGTTTTTTGAGTTTTTTCTTGAAATTTAACAAACTCAAAATATCCTCTTCTTTTATTTGATTCATTTTTATTCCTTGCTCTTTAAAGTCTATGCTTTACCCATAAGTCTCTAAAGAAAGATGGGAAGAAGGATGTAGCCGTTTCCAAGTAGAAGCAATATCATGCAATCGTGACAGTACTCGCCAAAGAGTTTTAACTCCAGGAAAACCATCATGTTTACGAGCTAAAAACCTCCTAGTTGTGCAATCCAAACAACAGCTTGCTTTAGAGAAGGTGTTTGAGAAC
>JBCCYD010000429.1:0-5385 GCA_039190385.1 Cyanobacteria bacterium P01_F01_bin.143
AATTCCTGTAATAACTAATACTGTAAGGTGTAGTTTATATCACCAACTTTAATTTATTATCTCTTTCTCTAAATCATTAAAAACACTAGCGAAATTATAAACATTAGAAAAAATAGCAAAATAGATTAAGCTCAGAAAACCTTTTTTATCTTTATATTCTGGGTTAGATCATTTGTTATCTGTACCATTTAAATGAATAAATCTCTATTGAATAATAAGTTTGTTGTTACAACTCCTCTTTACTACGTCAATGATGTTCCCCATATTGGCAGTGCATATACCACAATGATTGCTGATGTCATAACCCGATTTCAGCGTTTACAGGGAAATTCAGCATTGCTGATTACAGGAACAGATGAACATGGACAAAAAATTCAACGTACCGCAGAGGAAAAGGGCGTAGCACCTCAAGAACATTGCGATCGCGTTGTTCAGAGCTTTGAAGCTCTTTGGGAAAAACTTAATATTCAATACGATCGCTTTAGTCGAACCACGGCTCCCAATCACGGGGCGATCGTCAAAGAATTTTTTCAACGAGTCTGGGATCGCGGAGACATTTACCTAGACCAACAACAAGGCTGGTATTGTGTCTCCTGTGAAGAATTCAAGGAAACTAGAGAACTCAACGAAGATCAATCCTGTCAGATTCATCCCAACAAAAAAGCCGAATGGCGTGACGAAGCAAATTACTTTTTTCGTCTTTCTAAATACCAATCACAACTAGAAAAAATCTATCAAGACAATCCCGATTTTATTCAACCTGCAAGTCGTCGGAACGAAGTCCTCAATTTCGTCAACCAAGGTTTAAAGGATTTTTCGATTTCTCGGGTGAATTTAGATTGGGGTTTTCCTGTACCCACCGATCCCCAGCATACTATCTACGTCTGGTTCGACGCTCTTTTAGGTTATGTAACCGCCTTACTAAAGCCAGATCAAGAACCAAACCTCGAAAATGCCCTTGCTCAATGGTGGCCGATTAATCTCCATCTCATTGGTAAAGATATTTTACGTTTTCATGCGGTTTATTGGCCAGCCATGCTTTTAGCGGCAGATTTGCCTATACCTAAGAAAGTATTCGGTCACGGTTTCCTTACCAAAGATGGTCTCAAAATGGGCAAAAGCTTAGGGAATACTCTCGATCCGGTTGCCCTCCTAGACAAATATGGTTCTGATGCCGTCCGTTACTACTTTGTTAAAGCAATTGAATTGGGGAAGGATGGTGATTTCAACGAAAATCGGTTTATTGAAGTATTAAACGCAGATCTCGCTAAAAATTTGGGGAACTTGCTTAATCGGACTTTGGGAATGTTAAAAAAATATTGCCAGGGAAATGGCCCTCAATTAACAACAGCAGATTATTCAGAAGATCATCCCTTAAAAAGCATTGGCCAGGATTTATCTCAAAAAGTAACAAAAGCTTATGAAAATTTAAAATTTAAACAAGCTTGTGAAGATATTTTGGCGTTAGCTGATGCTAGTAATAAATATATTGATGATGGGGCACCTTGGAGTTTATTCAAGGCCGGAAAACAGGCAGAAATTGAATTTATCCTCTATGCTGTCCTAGAATCCATAAGATTGTCTGCTTATTTGTTATCACCGATCATTCCCAATCTCAGTAATGATATTTACCACCAATTGGGGTTTGATTTAGATTTTAACGAAAACAATCAAATTAACGATTCTGCTATTTTTGCCAAACATTCTCAATGGGGTCAACTGACAGCAAACCTAAATCTTAATAAAGCTCGCCCCATTTTTTCCCAATTGGAATTATCATCAGGGGATTAAAGTTTTTTTCTTTATATTCAATATCACAATCACAATACTAATTAAAGTCCTTAAAGCAGCTAAAGCCTTAGCATGTTTTACCAATTAAATAACCATTTACTAAATTAAAGAGGCTTAAGAAAAATGTTAGAGAATTTTGAAACGGATACGATTTTCACGACAGAACAGATTCTGGAAAATCGCGGACGAGTAGCAATCTTTATTGATGGTTCTAACCTATTTTATGCCGCACTTCAATTGGGTATTGAAATAGATTATAGTAAACTCTTACATAGCCTTACTAGTGGCTCCAGACTGCTACGCTCATTTTTCTATACAGGTGTTGACCGCACTAACGAAAAGCAACAGGGGTTTTTACTTTGGATGCGTCGTAATGGTTACCGAGTAATTGCTAAAGATCTTGTGCAACTGCCAGATGGTTCGAAAAAAGCTAATCTTGATGTGGAAATTGCGGTTGATATGATGGCATTGGTTGGCTCTTATGATACTGCGGTCTTAGTTAGTGGAGATGGTGATCTTGCCTATGCTGTAGATGCGGTTAGTTATCGTGGTGCTAGGGTCGAAGTGGTTAGCTTGCGATCGATGACTAGCGATAGTTTGATTAATGTGGCTGATCGCTATATTGATCTGGATCAAATCAAAACTGAGATCCAAAAAACAAGTAAAAGTAGTGGCGACCCCTACCATAGTTTTCCTGGATTTGGGCTCTTGGATGACCATGCTGTAAACAAAAGTGTTAGTAAATAATTTGTTGCCTAGCTATAGAAAATCGGAAATTTTGAGGGTCATCAAAATAATTATGGCTGTTTGGTTCTTGTCCATAACAGTCGGTTGTCGGGGAAATAGGCCCCAAGGAAATTCTAATCCTCAAAATACCGAGATTGCTGGTCGAGAAGACACCCAATTGGTTTTAAATAATGCTGTATTAGAACAGTCTAATAGTCAGGGTAATCTTTTCTGGAAAATTAAATCAGAACAAGCTACCTATAGTGACGATCAGAAAAATGCTTATCTCAGTAAGGTAACTGCTAATTTAATTAGTAATGGCCAACTTATTTTACAGGTGAGCGCGGAAAAAGGAGAGGTTCGTGATAACAATAACCTGATTTTGCTTCAAGATAAGGTTGTGGCAGTTGATCCACGAAGTCAGGTTGTGTTGAACAGCGATCGCGCTGAATGGCGGCCTCAAGAAAATATTTTAAAGATTACGGACAATCTGCGAGTAAATCATAATAATTTAGAAGTTACAGCCAACCAAGCTCAATATTTTAGTGATCAAGAAAATCTAGAACTTACAGGTAAGGTTGTGGTCAATACGGTTGATCCCTATTTGATTTTAAATACTGAGCGTTTACTCTGGCAAATTCCCCAAGAAAAACTGATTGGTAATCTGCCTTGGCAAGTGGTTCGATACCAAGATGATATTGTCACAGATCGTTTGGTTGCCGATCGCGGAGTAGTCGATCTTAAACAAAAGACTTTAGATTTATCTCAAAATATCGAACTCATTTCCCTGAATCCCCAGCTTCAAATTGCTACCAACTCAGCTCAATGGAATTATAAAAATCGTTTGATTACGGCAAAAGAACCGATTCAAGTTGTGGATCGCCAACGTCAATTAGATGTGACAGGAAATCAAGGTCAAGTCAATTTACTGACAGAAATGGTGACTTTGCAAGGAGGAGTTAAAGGAATTGATAATCGCGATCGCTCTACTTTGCATTCTCGGGAATTAATCTGGGATCTCACTAGTAATATCGTTACGGCAAAGGGCGACGTTATATACAGTGAACAGTAATCAGTTATCAGTTATGAAAAGCAGCTAAGAATAGCTGTCGTTTTGGGGTTTATCGTCATTCCAATTAATTTCCATATGGCAATAAATTAAGCTATAAACCACATCTTCCGTAGGGGCGAACGGCCGTTCGCCCCTACAGTATAGTATGTTTTTTTATTCTTGTGTCAACAAAGGCATCTAACAATGGACGACAAAACTGCAAAAAGTGCATAAGTCAATTTAGTGGGCAACTATTAAGAATCAGCAAGGAACGAAAGACAAAAAATAAAATTTTGTCCAAAGTCCAGTTCTAAACTTTGCTCATTTTCAATTTATTGAGGATTGAATTATGGCTGTTGTACAAAAAGGTGATTGGTTATCACTTTCACCAACTGAAGGTGAGGTATCTAAAAATGTTTGTTAATCATAAATTCTGGGGCTCACACAATGTTTTGAAGCAAGTAGCTAGCCTATTAGGCTTTTCGAGCCTATTTATGATTTTTGGTACTAACATAGTTCAAGCTGAATCAATTACAATCGACGGCAGTACGGATACTGATGTTAATAGACAAAATCGTCAATATGATATAAGTGGCGGAGAAAGCGCGGGTAATAATATTTTTCATAGTTTTGAAAAGTTTGGCTTAAATCGCGGAGAAATCGCTAATTTTTTAGCAGAACATGGGACAGAAAATATTTTTAATCGAGTTACAGGAGGAGATCCTTCTATTATCAATGGTTTATTAAAAATTTCAGGAGGTAATCCCAATCTTTTTTTAGTTAATCCCGTTGGGATTATTTTCGGGAAAAATTCGAGTATTAATCTCCCTGCTTCTTTTACTGCTACGACAGCTAATGGTATTCAAATAGGTGAATTTTGGTTTCATGCCTTAGAAACTAATAACTATGAGAATTTAGTAGGGGAAGCTAAGGGTTTTGTCTTCCTAGAATCAGATATTGGTAGCATTGTCAATTTAGGAGATATTAATGTTGGTGTCACTGAAGAAGTGAGTTTAAATGATCATGGCGTATTAATAGATCAACATGGCAATGTAATCTCAGATTCTCCAGCACAAAAAACAGGAGAGACTATTAATTTAATTGGCGGGCTAATCATTAATACAGGGAGTTTAAACACTCCAGGTGGCACAATTAATATTGTCTCCGTACCTGATAAACAATTAGTACAAATAACTCCTGAAGGTAGTCTATTAAGTTTAGCCTTACCTACAGAAAGCGAAACTATGTTACGAGAAGGAGTCGAAACCAAAGGTCTTACTCCTCTAGCTTTACCAACATTACTAACAGGAGGGAATGCAGTTGAGGCGACAGAGGTTGCAATAGTCGATGGTGTCATTACATTAAGGGGTGGCCAGACAGGTCTTTCTCCCGATCTTGGAACGATTATTGTCACGGGCAATCTCGATGCTTCGGGAACTAATGTTGATGGAGGAAATATCAATATTCAGGGAGAAAAGGTTAGCCTCAGCCATCTGAAAGTTGATGCTTCGGGAGTCAATGTTGATGGAGGAAATATCAATATTCAAGGAGAAAAAATTGACATAAATCAAAGTAATATTGATGTTTCAGATATTCCTGGCGATCGCGATGTAGCTAATGATCTTGGGGATGGAAAAAATATAAATATTCAAGGAGAAGAGATCGACATTATTGAAAGCAAGCTTGATGCTTCGGGAACTAATGTTGATGGAGGAAATATCAATCTTCATGGAGGAAAAGTTAGCCTCAGCCATATGAAGGTTGATGCTTCAGGAGCTAATGTTGATGGAGGAAATATCAATATTCATGGAGAAAAA
>JBCCYD010000430.1:0-5379 GCA_039190385.1 Cyanobacteria bacterium P01_F01_bin.143
ATGAGATTGAAGAAATCTTAGTAAAACGCTGTACTACTCTGATGACAATGAATGAAGAAATCAAGAATTTAACTAACTACCATTGGTTAGCCCATAACTAATTTCATAAGAGTTATATCTAAATCGGATTTAGTATTAGATGTTGCGATCGCTGTATACATAATTGGAATCCTTATTTTAATCAGAAGCAGAAGCAATACATGCTTTTGAATCTTCCTTTGTGGTTTATGAGTCTTTAATTGTCATTACATCTTGCTTTTCTCACATTTTACCGAAGGAAGATTGTGGTTTAGTATAAATTCTTATTTTGAGACAAAGCTGATGTGCTATCAAAGTCTTGACTCCTATAAAATTAACAATGGGAATTCCTAGGATTCTCTCTCCCAAAGCCATTCGTCAGCATTAATTGACTGTATACTATCTATCCCAACCCATTTCCCAGACATTTTTCTCGCATTTTGGGAGATCTTTAGCTGTAATGCGCCCACATAACCTGGACCTCCATTTGGACTTTTCCATATTCCAGTAACTAAATTACCGTTTGATATTTCTGCTTGTAGGGTATAAATTATTCCTTGACACTCAAACTCAGCATAAACGTCGAATCCAGTTTGTATTATGGTAGCTTTTCCTTCAACGCAATCATCCCATGAAGGCTGTGAATTTTTCCATTTTTGCTTCCATTCTCCCGTTAAACTCAGCTGATTGTCTTTTCCGCGCAATTCATTGATCCTTCGCATTAATTTGTTACGAGCTGATCCGACTGCTGAGATCAATTCGCTCTTCGAGGGATCGTAAGTTAAAGGTGTGATTCCGAGCATATCAGATGGAATATCAAGATCTTTTTCTCCCCTTGGCATTAGGAAAAATGCTCTATCACGACCTCTTGCTCCCCAAAACATTCCTAGCTCTAAAATAACGTTGGCTCTTGTTATTCCTTTTTTCTTCCTGCGGATTACCGCAACATCATCAGCTTCAAGAATAAAAACCGCAAAATCAAATTCATTGAAACGAGATAGTAGGGCAGGGCGTCAAGAGTGTAGTCTCCTGGTCTAAATAAGCTATCTCCCCAAACTGTAACTTCAGCGTAATAATCGAGACTTTCTCTAAATGCTTCTGCTATCTCAATGGACTCAGAAGAACTACCTATAAAAATCTTAGGTTTCATGTTTCTTGAATTGTGATCAGTAATGAATATGAGATAATTTTACTATCATTATTTAAAATAGTTTTACAAATAAGACAAAATTACAATGGCCACAATCAGTTCTGAATTGACAGGGAGTTTCTGACACAATCAATTTTGAATCTTAAAACTAAATTTAACTAATTATAAAGTAACTATTCGCAGGCTTTCTACCCAAATCAACTCACACGCTCCATCTCCAGTATCATTACGGGTCTGCGAACTTGTCCAGCGCCAACCATCATTAGATCTCACGTTGACTAAACTGCCTGATATTTCGATAATGTCTCCTTTTCGAACCTTACTAATGGCATTTTTTACTGAATCGCTGGCAGGAATAAGATGCATATTAGCACTTTGAGTTTCTATTGCACGTCTAGGAATAGGAAATGAATCTACTCGCCACCAATACCATCGATTGGATTGTGATATCCTAACTTTTTTCAGAATACTGTCATCAGACATCTTGCCCCAACCCAATGCTAGATCGGTAGGAGAAAGATCAGCCTCTCGACCAATGCGGTAATTTTTCTTGGACAGTACTTTTGCTTTAATATCAAATGTTGCAATTTCCGTGATGGTGTATTCCTCAATCTGGAAACTAGCCGGTGAATTTATCTTTTCTTGCCGTGGCGTTTCGGACACCATTAGACCAGAACCAATTGCCACTTTGTCTGATGAGCAGTTATATAACCCAAAGGACCCACAGATTACCAATAAGAAAAAAAGTATTTTGTTCATGTTTAACTTAGAGCTATTTAACTAATTAAAGCGAATTCAATTAGTGCCTGGAAGCAGGCAGTATGAACTTAGAGTTCCCAATTTAAGTTTCAATCTCAAAGCAATCAAATTAGGGAAATGATATGGATGCCAAAAGAATTTGTAAAATTGCGATCGCTTTATTCCAAGTATCTTTGAATTACTTTGCTACTAATAAAAACAAATTATTTAAGTTCTAAGATATTCACCCTAAAACTATGTACTAAAAAATTAGCTTTCTGCTTATAATAAGAGTTACAATACTTAATACTTTTCTTGAGTAATTTTACTTAAATCAACTATGGCTAAAAAAGTAGAAATTTACACTTGGACCTATTGCCCCTTCTGTATTCGCGCTAAGGCATTGCTAGATCAAAAAGGCGTTGATTATGACGACTATGTTATCGATGGAGATGAAGAAGCCAGAGAAGTAATGGCAGAGCGAGCTAATGGCAAAAGAAGTTTACCCCAAATCTTTATCAGCGATCGCCATGTTGGAGGTTGTGATGATCTCTATGCCCTAGAGAGAATGGGAGAGTTGGATAGTTTACTAGCCGCTTAAAGATATAATCAACAACGGTATCTCAGGGACAAACAGCGTGAAATTAGCATTCATTATCGATCCAATCAACAGACTCGATCCAGGACATGACACTAGTGTGGCATTAATGGAAGCCGCTCAAACTATGGGTCATCAAGTATGGGTAACCCAAGCAAATCAGTTAATGATCATTGAGGGCAAAGCTTGGGCAACTCTGCAACCAGTACAACTCAAACCAGTATTACTAGTCGATGGCCTATGGCAAGCAGCAGCCGATTGGTATCAAATAGGGGACGAAGTCCTAACTTGTCTTGAGGAAATGGATTGTGTTTGGATGCGAACTGATCCCCCGGTTAATGTCCCTTATCTCTATACGACTTATATTTTGGATTTTATTGATCCAGCAAAAACCTTGGTGATCAATTCTCCTGGGGGAATCAGAAATGCTAACGAAAAGATCTATGCTCTGCAATTTACCTCGGTAATTCCTGAGACTATTGTGAGTCAAAATAAAGCTGCGATCAAGAAATTCGTCGCTGAGAAAGAAGCTGCTGTGCTGAAACCTTTGGGAGGAAAAGGCGGTGAAGGTATTTTATTTCTCAAGGCAGGCGATCGCAATTTCAACTCCTTAATCGAAATTAGTACCAAGCAAGGTCAAGAACCTGTGATGGTGCAAGAATATTTACCCGCAGCCAAAGATGGAGATAAAAGAATTATCCTTCTTGATGGTGAACCGATTGGGGCAGTCAATCGAATTCCTACAGGAAAAGAGTTTCGGGGCAATATGGCAGTAGGCGGTAGAGTCGCCGCAGTTGAAATTACCGAACGAGAACAAGAAATCTGTAATCTGTTGGCACCTAAATTACGTCAGGATGGCTTATATTTTGTGGGCATTGATGTAATTGGCGGTTATTTAACCGAAGTAAATGTTACTAGCCCCACAGGAATTAGGGAAATAGATCGTCTTGATAATGTAAATTTAGGCAAAAAATTAATCGACTGGATTGAGAAAACAATAGAATCTTAAATATCAATTTAGAATAAATTTGTCTGTTTGGAAATTCCAAAATAAATGAGACTGTTGGTTTGATCTCAGAATTAGTTGAGAACCTTCTGTGATTTTCCCCACTGGGTTACAGGAGATATTTCTTTGCTCAAATTGCTTTTTAACTAGATCTAAATTATGGGGCTGAATCGATAACAAGAATCCATAACTGGGAAAGCAAACTAACCAATTTTCCAAGTCTACATTTTGGGGATAAATAATACTATCTAAATCCAAAATTGCCCCAGACTTAGAAGCTTCGATTAACATTAATAGAGTCCCAATAATCCCTCCCATACTAATATCCTTACCCGTATTACATAAATCATTCGCTGCTAAATAAGGCAAAATGCTGAGGTTTTCTTGTAATCGACTGGGCTGAGCTTTGGTTGCCGCATTCCAGAACGGAAATTGGGGATGCATTTCTCCATTCAAATCTATTGCTACAACCAATAAATCTCCAGGTTGGGCGGTAAAACTACTAATTAACTTGGTTGCTCTTCCTAAAATAGAGACGCCTAAAGCATTGTAGGCACTGTGGAAATTAGTATGTCCGCCGACAATAGGAACATTAAAAGCTTGAGCGGCAGCTTTCATGCCTTCTAGTAAGGGTTTGGCTTTAGCATCATTTTCTGTCCAAATGGTATCAGCGATCGCGATCGCCTTTCCTCCCATGGCCGCAATATCGCTGATATTTACCATCACCGCACACCAACCAGCAAACCAAGGATCTGTTTCTACTAAGACATGCCACATTCCTTCTGCTGCAAAAAGTAAATAACCATCACCGTCGGGAATTGCTGCACAATCATCACCGACTTTAATCTGATTATTGATTTGTAAATCTAATGCTTGACTAACAAGTTGAATGTCTTGTTTTTGAATGATGCCTAATGATTGTTTGAGTTTTGCTGCTAATTGTTCGAGGTCGTTCATAAAATGTGCGGGATTTTAATTAGCTACTAGTTATTATTTAGCTTTAATAAAGACTCATTGCTTATTACTCCTTACTCCTTACTCATATATAAAGTAAACTGGTTGACTTTTGTATCCTAGATTAACATAATAAACTTATAGTTTTGACTTTTAATGCACCTGAAGAGGCTTTTGGCGATCGCGAGCAGTTTCTGTTTGCTGGGAAAAGCGTTGATGATTCGTTTCAAGGTTTGATGATATTAGGTTTTGTTCCTCTACCTAACCTACAGATCTGCGATCGTGCTAATTTAGGAACCATTAATACGAATCTAAACGCTATCAGTACAGATGCTACCATCGGGAATAATAGTTTCATAAAAGATAACATTTTCACATCTGCCGAGAATAAACTCTCTAGATCCACTCAAGTCGGCATAACTGAGGTTAACTTGATAGAAACCAAATTCACTAAGAGTTGCGTTTCTGAAAATAGCTCTGGTGAGATCAGTCTTAATGAAACTAACTTGCCCAAAAACAGCATAGCTAAAGTTCACCCCTTCCATGTAGCATTTCCTAAAACTACTTTCGTACATCTGAACATGGCGGAAATCAGCAAAGCTCAGGTCAACCTCTCTAAAGGAAGCCCCATCGAACTCCTCCTCACTGAAGTCAGTTTCCCTGTAGATTCCGCCTCTGATACTTTGATCTCTCAGACCGCCAAAACTTTGCCCAGTAAAATCTTTTTCTCCCCCAGCATAAAGTCTGAGCAATTCCTCTCTATCCATGTACAGAACAGGGCTACCTCACACTTTTGTGGCAGCATAAAGTAAGGATTTGAGGACGGAATCATTCCACCCAGCTTGTTTGCGTAATCCTTTGATTGACTGTCGTTTTTTCTGAACAGTCCTCAGCATATTCAGAGCAAGATGTTTA
>JBCCYD010000431.1:0-5367 GCA_039190385.1 Cyanobacteria bacterium P01_F01_bin.143
AAAAAACTTGCTTAATAATAGAAGAGATTAAAAATAAAATAAAAATAAAAGCAAACAATACCTTTCGATCTGTTGGGTTTTGTTGCTCCCATAAAGCACGATCAATTGTATTTCCTTTAGGAACATTTCCAATCTCACCAACCCAATATTCCAATACATTTTCTTGTTCAAGAAAACCATTTTGTAAGAAATCTCCTTGTTTATATTCATTATCAATAGCTTTAATTGTTTGTAACACTTCTAAAAAAATCTCAGGAATATGCGGGACAAAAGAAGCCAAGAAATCTGCTCGATAAACTTCATTATCAATAGCTCGAATTATTTCTAGAAGTTCTAGAGTTAATGTTTTAGGTAAATATGGCGTTAGATTAATCAATACTTTTCTTAAGTAAAATTCATCTTGAATATTCCGAACGGCTTCTAAAAGTTCTAGTATTAAATATTTTGGTAGATAAGTTGCAATTGAACTTAGTATCTCTACCCAATAGGATTGATTATCAATATACTTAATAATTTTCAAGATCTCCGAAAGCATTTCAGGCATATCTTTGACAAATAAACTCATCACCTTAACTCGGAAATATTTATTCTTAGAAATACGAGCTATATCTAATACTGTTAAAGTTAATTTTTTTGGTAAATATGGTGCAAGCAAACTGAGTATCTCTATCTGAGAAGATTGTGTATTAATAGTCCACGTGATTTCTAAAATTGCTGACATTAAATTTAAATTTTCTGCTATGCACGGAAGATTATGAGTAATAATTTTGATAAAGTATTCTTTGTAGCGATACTCATCTTCGTAGCGATAATCATTATGGATTTTTCTAATTACAGCCAATAGGTTTTTGGGTGACGTCTTTTCAAAAGAGTAAATTGTGCTTTCTCTAACATATAAATCCTCAATAGTATTAGCTATTGATAGTGCTTGTGGAGTTAAATTTTCTGGTAGATGTAATGCAATACATCTAAGCATATCTGCTCGATCATATTCGTTTTCAAGATTTTGAACTGTTACTAATACTTCTAACCATATCTCTGATCGATTTATTGCTATTATAATAAGAGCTTCTATGCGTTCAAGTGTATTTTTTATATTTGTTGCTGTTGCATATGCCTCCAACCAAAATTCTGGAAACGAAAGAGATAATCGCATCGAAGCTTTGACTCTATCCAAAAGAGATTTTGTAAGTCTAAGATAGACTAATCCTTGCTCTGGACTCCAATATTTTTTCTCCACTAATACTGTAATTAATTCTGGGGGTATATTTGCAGACATCGTATTTAGTGAAGAAGTAATAATTGCATAGCGGAACAATAAGCCAATGATCTTATTAGAGTTTCTCTCGTACTTTATTTCTGTTAATTTCCAAGCTCGAGCTACATCTCCCACAAAAATAGTTGTTTTACCTAGGTTTTCGCATTTCGAGTACCAACCATGTTGTCCTGACTCAGTTTCTTCCCGTAAAAGCTGATGAATCGCATTGAAAGCCTCTGCTTTTTCCATATGCCAAGTCAAGCGATCACATATATAACCATCATCAACAATCTTGTACCATTTCTCATCATCCAGCTTATTTCGATAACGCTCCAATAAAGTATTATGAGCTTCGGGAATAGTTAAGCCTAATCCTGGACTGTCTTTGGTAGTTAGCCACTTAATCGCTAAATCATGCAGTAAATCATGAACCCGATAACTTGCCCATTCCTCCGTCCCAATCCTCACAGATACACTAGGAAGCAATAAGGCATCATTCCAAAATAATTCCAATCTATCCGCTGCTTCTGCTACCTCTACTTGCCACAGAGTAGCTACCATTGGCGCAGCGATACTGACATCTTCGGGTAACACTCCTAACCAAACAAAACTTTCCCAGGCTTCAGGAAAATCTTCTCGCAAAAAATTCAGGCTTAAATTAAAAGATGCTTCTAAAAGAGTTTCTTTCTTACGACGACGGCGAATCCCTTCTAATACTTCTAAACGAACAATTTCTGCTGTTAAAGCCGAATTTAATTCTGACCAAGATTTTTCCCTAGCTACTCTCGCTGCTGCTAAATCCAAAGCAATTGGTAAATATCCCACCGCTTTGGCTAACTTCTTAGCGGCTGCTGTTTCTTCCTCTGCTAATTCTCTGTCCAAACGATTCGATAAGAGCAACAAGGATTGGTCTTCACTCATTAAATCCAACGAATAGAGTTGAGCTCTTACTTCCTCTGCTATATCAGCCAAACGAGTGGTAATAATCACCTGACAATTGCTACTACCAACCCGAAACGGTTCAACATCTCCAACCTTCCAGCCATCATCTATTATTAATAAAACAGCTTTGTCATAAAGCAAACTGTTCAGGTGAGAAGAAGCAGATTTAATAGTTGTCGGTTTGTAATCGTAATCTCCTAAAGCAAGAATCCAACCTTGAAGTAACGACAAAATATCAGGTTGTTGACCTAAAGTAGCCCAAAGAATACCATCACAAAAATGCTCTTGTACCTGCGGATCATGGCATAAAGCTTGAGCAAGAATAGTTTTACCAATCCCTCCCAAACCTTGAATGGCACTAATAACTTTTTATAACATTTACCAAGCGTTTTCTAGGGATGCGTTACGCTGTCCGCTAACAGCATCCTACTAGGCTGACCCAAAAGATTGAAGTTTTAAGAACAGCGACAGAACGCGCGATCGCTACGTCGTTTAATGAACAAATTTTTACTACTAATAAAACTCTTTTTCTCATCATTGATTTTAGTTATGGGTCCCCAGAGCACTGAGCTGGGCAAGCACAGATGGACACAGATGAACGCAGATAGAAGTACACGTTAATTCCATAAAATACACTTTTAAAGATATTTAACTAACAATAACCAATGAGAAAATTATGCCTAATGGAAACACCGCGATCGCTACAGTTACTATATTGATCTGTGAACTGTTCTTATTTATTCTCTAAAATTCTTGTAGTTTCCAGTAAATTATTTTGGGCGGCACGATTATTGGGATTGATCTCAAGAGCACGCTGAAAATTTTCGATCGCTCTTTCCAACTTTCCCTGCTCTCTCAAAGCGAGACCTAGATTTATGTAAACTTCAGCAAAGTTAGGATCAAGTTCGATTGCTTGCTGAAAATAGGAGACTGCCTCATCTAATTTTCCTTGTTCTAAAAATACTGCACCAAGATTAGAGTAAGCCTTCATATTATTAGGGTCAAGTTCGATTGCTTGCCGAAAATTAGAGATTGCTTCTTCTACTTGTCCTTGTCCATATTGTGCAATTCCTATTGTGATGTAAGCATTAACAAGATTCGGGTTCAGTTGAATCGCCTGCTGGGAGTTGGCGATCGCCTCATCCAATTTTCCTTGTTCTAAAAGGGCAACACCTAAATTCAGATAAGCTTTAGCAAGATCAGGTTTGAGTTGAATCGCCTGCTGAGAATTTGCGATCGCCTCATCTAATTTTCCTTGTTTCAATAGAGCTGCCCCTAAATTCATATAGGATTCGGCTAGATTAGGCTTGAGTTGAATTGCTTGTTGAAGATTTGCGACTGCTTCATCTAATTTTTCTTGTTTTAATAGAGCTGCACCTAAATTCATATAAGCTTGAGCAAGATTAGGCTTGAGCTGAATCGCTTGTTGAAGATTCACGACCGCTTCATCTAATTTTCCTTGTTCTAAAAGGGTAACACCTAAATTCATGTAAGCTTGAGCAAGATTAGGCTTGAGCTGAATCGCTTGTTGAAGATTTGCGATCGCATCATCTAATTTTCCTTGTCTTAAAAGGGCTGCCCCTAAATTCATATAGGATTCAGCAATATTAGGATTAAGTTGAATCGCTTGCTGGAGGGTTGAGATCGCCTCATCTAAGTTACCTTGCTTTAAAAAGGCTGCACCTAAATTTAGGTAAGATTCGGCCAGATCAGGATTGAGTTGAATCGCTTGCTGGAGATTGGAGATAGCCTCATCTAAGTTGCCTTGTTCTAAAAGGACTGCGGCTAAATTTACATAAGATTCAGCAAGATTAGGATTGAGTTGAATCACTTGCTGGAAATTCGCGATCGCCTTATCTAATTGCCCTTGCTTATATTGTGCAGCACCTAAATACATGTAAGCTTCCCTATCACTAGGGTTGAGTTGAATCGCTTGTTGAAAACTCGCGATCGCTTCATCTAATTTTCCTTGACTATATTGTGCAACCCCCAGATTGAAGTAAGCGGCCGAAATATCAGGGTTTACTTCGATAAATTTCTGAAAAAGGCTTTCTGCTTCGTTCATTTTTCCTGAACTCAAAGCATCATAACCTTGTTGAAAAAGTTCTTCTCTATTTTGAGAGAATACTGGCTGGCAAATAATGTTTAAGAAAAAAACGACAGCAATAGCGAGAATTCGTTTATTTATCTTCCAGTTGATTGATGCCATAGTATTTCTCAACCTAATAGTATTTTTTGTATTTTACAAGTAATTTTGTATGATTTTGGTTTGTTTTTATGACAAATATTCAAGATAAATAATAGTTGAATAATTTGATTGTTAATAAAGTTATTTTTCGGAAGATTCTAATAATTTCTTAGCTTCTCTCATGCCATTTTCTGCTTTGAGGCTATCGGGTTCAATCTCAAGAGAACGCTGATAATTTTTGATAGCTTCTTCTAATTTTCCTTGCTCGTGAAGTAAGATAGCCAAATTTCGATAGGCTTGGGCAAACTCAGGTTTAAGTTCAATTGCTTGTCGATAACTGGCGATCGCATCGTCTAATTTCCCCTGGGACTGAAATGCCAAACCGAGATAATTATAGGATTCAGCATAATTAGGATCGAGTTCAATTGCTTGTTTAATTTTGGCAATTCCTGCTTTACTTTTCCATTGCAAGATTAAGACCATGCCCTGGTTAAGATAAGCCTCAATATAATTTGGGTCAAGTTCAGTTGCTTGCTGGAAATTTGCGATCGCCTCGTTGAATTTCCATTGTTGCCCCAGAGAAATCCCCAGATAATTATAGGCTTGGGCAAAATTAGGATCGAGTTCAATTGCTTTATGATAATTCGCGATCGCTTCGTCTAATTCTCCTTGCTCTTCCAGAATAATGCCTAGATAAGTATAAGTTTCGGCAAAATTAGGATTGAGTTCAATTGATCGCTGGAGGTTCGCGATCGCCTCTTCAAATTCTCCCTGTTGTCCCAAGACAAAACCCAAATAGCCATAAGCTTGAGCATAGCTAGGATTGATTTTAATTGCTTTCTGGAAATTCGCGATCGCCTCTTCTAAATTACCTAGATCATATTGTTCAACTCCAAGATCATAGTAAGCTTTAGAATCATCTGGAACGAGTTGAATTGCTTGTTGCTCAAGAGGAATATTGACCTCTTTTGGCTCTATG
>JBCCYD010000432.1:0-5338 GCA_039190385.1 Cyanobacteria bacterium P01_F01_bin.143
ATATCAAAAAATATTTTTAAATGAAAAGAAATCTAGCGACAGAGATAAAAACGATTTCTATAACCAGTGTTCGATATGCGTAATTTTTTATCTGGGATGCAGTTGAGCTGGCTTAGACTTTCCTTGCCTATTTTTAGATTAATCCCCCATAAATTCAAAGGTTTTGGTTGCGATCTCGCTGAAGGCGAGGCACTTCGCGATCGCAAAATCTCACTCAAAGTAACAAAACTCCGATCCTGCTCCTTATTCCTTCTCACCAACAAAAACTCAGGAGAAAAAGACTTATCTTTGTCGTTTAACCTTTCAAAAGACAAAGCCAAAGCAATTAATTCCCGCAACTGAGAATGAGTGTCGTAGGTCATGGCAACTAAACTAGGAACCGTCGCGTTAGCCTGAATATGAGCCGCTAAACGATCAGAATTTCGAGATTTTTGAAAACCTAGATTATTCACCACAGTTAAAGATCCCAAAAATCCCATTAAAACCAAAACAATAACGACTCTTTTCGCGATCGCAGAAAAAAATTGATGTTGAGAAAAATTCTGCCAATGATCAGCCAAAGCCACAGCAATTAAAACCAAAACGACAGGGAAATAAACAAAATGATAACGAGCAGCTAAAGAAATATCCTTGCCTAATCCATAGATAACCACGAAAAAGATCATAATCACCGCGAGCCAATAACCCCCCAAAACCCTTAGAGGAAAACCTATTGAACTACTAAGTGATGACTTCCAACCTCGAACTAAAGCAGGTGTTATCCAAATTAAAACTGACAAAATTGCTAGAGCTGAGATCACCGTTATAACTAAAGATGTCCCCTCAACAGGCAGCATCATCACCATCGTGATCAACCAAATTATTAGACGAGGAATCGGCTGCCAAATCTCATCCAAGTCAAAACTAGTTTCAATCCAATCAGTTAATTGATTACTAGAAATACCAGAAACAACAGGCAACCAAACCAAACAACCGACTAAAGTTCCTAACCCCACAGCAACAATCGGCCACCAATGACTAAAACTAAATTGTGTTGACTCTTGTCTACGATAATCCCAAACCAATAATCCCAACATTACTAAACCTTCTGCCCCCAAAGCGAGGGAAAAGAAATAATGAGTTGCGATGCCCAAACTGTTAACTAATACCCAAAGACAGACAGCCCAGATCGGAAACTTAATGCGGCGATAAATATGTTGAGTTGCCAAAATTAAAAAAGTGAGAGAAGCAATAACCCACAAAATAGTTAAAGTATAGTGACGAGTTTCTTGGGCAATATAAATACCATAGGGTGACACTGCCATTAGTAAAGCTGCTAAATCAGCAATTGTGCGATTTCGAAAAGCCACCCAACTCAAACCAAAAATTGCGGGAATTGCCAAACTGCCAAAAATAGCACTCAGCGATCGCCCGACAAACAAGGAAACCAATTCGCCATCACCAACAAATAACTTTGTCCACCAAAAAGTTAACCAGAAATAAAGCGGTGGATGGGTACTTTCCCTCATCAAATGTTCAATCACATCAGCAGAACTAACTGAACCGTCAAACCTTAAAGGAGATAGTAAAGTTTCAGCTGAAATTACTTGATCCAAAGGAATTTGAGAAAAACCGTGACCAAGACTGAAACCAAGGGTCGCAATTTCAATCGAAGAAGCAGGTTTAAGCGCTAAATTAGTAAATCGTAAAGCAACACCAATTACGAGCCAACCTAGCAATAACAATAGATGAAGCTGATTATTACTATTTTTCCTGCTTGTCATATATTTTCTTTCCGCCGTCGACAAAATTAATTTGCAACAATAAATTATTAGAAGCCCATTCTCGAAGATAAAATAATAATCCGTAAATAAAGATAATAATACCTGTCATTTCCATGACTTCTTCCACAGTTGCGATTAAGGCATAGGTTAAATTTTGTTGTCCTTGAGCCTCTGCAACATGACTACCGATCGCCTCCATAATCAAAGCCCCACCTACATAAAAAGCGGCTGCTAAGAAAAAATGCCGTCGGGATTTGTAAGGTAAATTTTGACTAAACTTCCAGAAACGCTTAATAAACCATAAAACAAATATCGCCCCAGGAATAACCCATAATGAATGCAAAAACCAAGGTAAATTCAACGCTTTACTAACATCGGGAATAATCAAAATTTCGTGAATGCTCAAGACTTCATCGATCGCGAGGAAGAAAAAAATATTCGATAACAATTGCCAATCGATTGCAGCACGCTCACCTTGCTGTTTTTTACCCTGGGCAATCATCCTTAATAACAAACCACAAAAACCCAACATTAATGCCGAAAACCAAGTGGGAATATTCATTTCGCGATCTAGATTGAACATTCTCGTCCAACTTTCACGATAATCAAAAACATACTTGCCGATTTGAATCCCGATACTAAAAATCGTTAAAAAAATGACTACAATAGCTAAATATTTAACGATAGAACTTGGTTTGATTGATATTTTTAATTGCATTCTTGCAAAAGAAGTCCACTTTAGTGGTGGGATAAATTTTGTTTAGGGCACTCTTGAGCCTTTTTAGCATATCAATAGTACTCCAACACAGAATGCAATAAAATAGCTTCGTTGTCCAAAGAACTTCCTTCTTGTATTAAAAAACAGCTAAAATATTACTATCATTCCATATTCTTCTCTTATAGAATACAAAAAGCCGCCACCTTAATTAAAAGATGACGAACAGTTAGGACACAACTATTTGTCGTGTCTAATTTATAAAGCATTAATAGTAAATGATAGCATATTACAGAAAAAAATTATCTTATTTTTATGTTTAACTAATCTGATCAGCATTTCAAAAGAATAAATTATTAATCTTTTATTCTCAATTAAAGAAATGTTTTTATGCGATCATGAAACTTATTAATGAATATTTTTTCTTTTTTTTAAGAGATCTTTTCTGTCTCTTTAAAAATTGCATAAGAGCTATTTTTTATTAAGAGAAACGACTACGCCATTTATTAAGACGAGCTTCTCCTAGAGCTGCCAAACTGCTGGCTTGAGCTATCTGTTGTTTGAGAGCTGCAATATGTTCTTTTTTCCGTTGAGAACTATCAGTCTGACTCCAAGAAAGAGGAACCCTGTAAGATGAACTAGACATATTAGTGATATCAATATAGGAGTTCTGCCATTTACTAATTCCAGCAGAGCCTATACTAGACAAGGATTGCAATCTTGCTAGTTGAGCTTCTAGTTCGGCAATTTCTTTGTCTAACTGCTCTACTTCTGGATTAGATTGCGAAAGATAGGGAACAAATTCTGCTTTAGTAGATTTACTATAAGCTTGTTGAGCTGCAAAGAGTTCTTTAAGAAGTTCCTTAGCGTCTGTAATGGGAACCTTGCCATCTGGATTACTATGGATGAGGGATTTAATCAGACGAGGAGCATTCCCAGTTTTGCCCGCGCGATCGCTTGTCGAAATACTTGCAAGCATTTTTCGCATATTGGTATAGCCCAATAATTTCTTACCTGTTAAAGTTTGAGACCCTCTATAGTAAGGAACGATATTTTCGCCAAAAACCTCTTGATACTCGTCACTGTTAACATAGGAATCAATATCAGCTTCATAACCCTGACTATCTAAAATTTGACTATGAGCTAGAGTTTCCTCGTATCCATCAGGAGCTCGCCCAAGAATATGTTTAAAATTCAATTCATGAGACCGATAACGTGGACAATTATCGATAAATCGAGACTTATATAATTCTGACTTGGCCAGATGACGAACAAATTCTCTAACGCTAATATCTCTCGCTTTGAGTTGGGATTCAGCTACGATTAAGCGTTCGCTTTCCATAACATAGGCATTGCCTAATAGTTGCCGATAAATAGCACGGATGACGATCTCTGTTTCAGTAGCTGAAGCATCGGGAAGTAATTCTCTAGGGTAATGTTCGACAACAAGAGAATTACTAACATTTGAAGATTTATTAACAGTCGAATCAATAGAAATACTAATATTCATGTTAAAAACAACTCATATTCAAGTTGTTGTGCGGTTAATACTTTTCGCCATTCTGAGGTACAAACGAGGATCACCAGTCCTGGGTTGGCGATCGTAGGTACGATAGTTGCGTACAGCTTCTTGCCAAATTCCTTGAGGAAATCCTAATTGATCGCGGTAGTAGGCATCGTATCGAGGAGAAGTAATGTTAAAGGGAGTCTCACCAATAGCACGGCTGGGAAGAATACGACGACGATAATAGGGAACGGTATTTTCCCCGAAACTTTCGATGTATTCGTCACTTTTGAGAAGTTCATCAACAAATCCTTTGACGCCCTTGGTCATGACCACTGCCGACCAAGAAATTTTCTCAGCGTTATTGTAGACTTTGCGCCCTAAGACTTTTTGGACACAATGTTCCACAAAGCGATAGTTACTATTTTTACTGTAAAAACTATCAATAAAAGTATTAGATAGCAACAAACCACGGATGAAGTCACGAACCGTAATTTGTCTGTTACGAAGTTGAGATTCTAGAAAAACTTCGCGATCCCATTGAAATGCACTGAAAAATATCTGGCGATAGGCAGCATCAATAAGATTTCCCATATCTGTTGGGGAAAACAAATCATCGGTTGAATAAATAATAACCTCGTCATCCTGAGCACCCAGTGCATCTACACGCTGGTTGGGGCAGGTAGGAGAATAGGGTAATAAGGGAATAGCCACTGTTTATATAAACCTCCAATCTTAAGTAAAACTTCAGTAAATTATAGATACAAGTTATAGAAAATTCCTTTTAACGTCTTAAAACCTTTGTTCCACAAAGAACCTGATGATTTCAACTTAAAAGGAATCCTATGGTTTTAGCCTAACTATTAATATTCTTAGCTTAAGCCAGAGGCAATATAATCAAAATAAACGCCTATCTCTTTACCAGCAGCATCACCAACTAAACCAGTTGTAACTTCTTTCATTGCCTGAACAGCTTGTACTGTAGTTTCAGAGGGAACACCTAAAGAACTATAGGTTTCTTTCAAGCCATTAAGTACACGCTCATCAATAATTGAAGGATCACCAGCTAACATAGCGTAGGTTGCGTAGCGTAAAAAATAATCTAGATCGCGAATACAAGCTGCATAGCGACGAGTGGTATACATATTGCCACCAGGACGAGTGGTGTCGGTGTAAAGTAGTGATTTGGCCACGGTATCTTTGACAATTGCCGAAGCATTGGCACTAATGGCATTTGTAGCACGAACTCTCAGTTCTCCAGTTTGAAAATAAGCTTTGAGCGTTTCTAGTCCAGATTCATCTAAATATCGACCCTGCACGTCAGCCGAGTTAATGATAGAAGTAATTGCATCTTGC
>JBCCYD010000433.1:0-5291 GCA_039190385.1 Cyanobacteria bacterium P01_F01_bin.143
TCTTTGCTCAATCTCAGAAAAATGGATTTGGTTTGGAGTTGCTGAAAATGAATTTCAACAATCAAAAACAAAAAATAAAATATAGATATACAAGTGACAATTTCCCAGTACAATATGTTTCTGAAATAATTCATGTTCCTGCTTTACGAGGACTTCCAGAAAGAAATTATCCGATAACGGGAATTGGGAATAAATTTCCAGGTACTTTTGATAAATATATTGCTAGTGTTATTTATTTTTGGAGTATATCTAAAAATAATAAATTGAAAGAATTAGAAAATAATTTAACCCTTCTGAGTCTAACTAATAAAGTTATTACAGAAAAAGTAGATGATACTCAGGTAGAAATTAGGGTAGGCAGAATACTGAATAATTCCGAAGGCTCAACTGATATGGTGAGTATTGCCGATGTGGGATTTGGAGTATCACAAGTTTTACCAGTATTAGTTGCTTTATTAGTAGCAAAACCAAATCAACTAGTATATATTGAGGAACCAGAAATCCATTTACATCCTCGTGCCCAAGCAGAATTAGGAAATATCCTGGCAGATGCGGCAAAAAGAGGAGTAAAAATCGTAGTAGAAACCCATAGTGATTTACTAATCAGAAGAATCCAATCTTTGGTTGCAGAAGATAAGATTGATACTGATAAAGTAATTTTGCATTGGTTCAGTCGAGATGAAAAAGGATTTACTCAAATCACCTCTACTGAATTAGATCAAGCAGGAGCTATTGGAGATTGGCCAGAAGATTTCAGTGAAGTTAGATTTGCCGAACAGGTTCGTTATATCGATGCAGCTGAAGCAAAATTAATGTAGTTGATTTGATGATAGAAAAAGTAAACACAAAATTAGTAATTGATGCTTCTATCGTTCGTTCTTCTGGTGGAATAAAATCAAAAAATCTAGGCTCAAGAAATTGTAGTATTTTTTTGGATGAAGTTCGCAAAGGATTATTCTATGTAGTAATGACAGCAAAAATTAGATCAGAATGGAATAAACATCAATCACTTTTTTCAGTAGAGTATCAATCACTTTTTTCAGTAGAGTGGCGAGCTGAAATGCTTCAGAAAAGAAGAATCATTACTATTCGTGAGCAAGATTTGCAAGACTTAAGAAGTATTCTGGAAAATAAAATAAAATCCTTGCCAGAAAAAGATGGCAATATAAAGAAAGCTATGTTGAAAGATTGTCTTTTAATCGAAGCTGCTTTAGCAACTGACAAAATTGTTATTTCTAGTGATAAAAGAGTAAGAAACCATTTTCGTAAAGCATCACAAACAATAGAAGAATTAAGAGATATTTTGTGGGTTAATCCCAATAACGAAAAAGATCAAGCAATTGATTGGTTAAAAGATGGAGCAAAAATAGAACCTAAGAGATTGTTGGGATTTGGTCAACAATAAGGTCAACCTAACGAACTTTAAGCATTATTTTTGCCCAACTGCTTACAAAGAAATCTTAGCTTTAGTTTCTGGTACTTCCGTAAATTCTTGAACTAACTTACGAAAATCTTCCCCTTCGATGGTTTCTTTTTCGATCAAAATATCCGTAATGCGATCGATCGCGTAACGATTATCCCTAATAATACCCTTGGCAGTTTCATAACATTCTAAAATAATAGTCCTGATTTGATCATCGATCCGAGCAGCAATTTCTTCTGAATATTCCGATCGCGGTGCCGAATCATTACGCATAAATGGCTGTTGATCTTCCTTTTCTAAAGCTAACGGGCCAAGCTCAGACATGCCAAACTTGGTAACCATACTCCTTGCCATCGAGGTTAATTGTTCGATATCATTACTTGCCCCAGTAGTTACCTCCGTATCCCCAAAGATCACCTCTTCTGCTGCTCTTCCACCCAAGGTAGAAGCAATTTTGCCTAAAATTTGACTTCTGGTGATCAAACCCCGCTCTTCATCAGGAGTAAACCAGGTCAAACCTTTTGCTTGTCCCCGAGGAATCAAAGTCACTTTTTCTACCGGATCATGATCAGGAATTACCGTCGCTACGATCGCATGACCAATTTCGTGATAAGCAATTAATCGCTTAGCCTTACTATCCACCAGAGGCATTCCTTCCATCCCGGCAATAATGCGATCTACCGCATCATTAATCTCCTCCATAGTAATTGCTTCCTTGCGTCTTCGTGCCGTAAAGATCGCCGCTTCATTCAACAAATTAGCTAAATCTGCACCACTAAATCCAGGAGTTCGACGAGCGATCGCTTTCAAATCAACTTCCGTGGCGACTTTTTTATTACGGGCATGAACATCTAAAATACCTAATCTACCTTGATAATCAGGATAATCAACAGATACTTGGCGATCGAAACGACCAGGGCGCAACAATGCTTTATCCAAAACATCGGGACGATTAGTGGCCGCAATCACAATAATTCCCGCATTGCCCTCAAAACCATCCATTTCCGTCAATAACTGATTGAGAGTTTGTTCCCTTTCATCATTGCCACCACCAATGCCCGCACCTCTTTGACGACCCACCGCATCTATCTCATCAATAAAAATCAGACAGGGAGCATTTTCCTTGGCTTTCTTAAATAAATCTCGTACCCGAGAAGCACCGACCCCAACAAACATTTCGACAAATTCCGAGCCAGATATACTGAAAAATGGGACTGAAGCTTCACCCGCGATCGCTCTTGCCAACAGAGTTTTCCCAGTTCCTGGAGGCCCAATCAACAACATGCCCCGAGGAATCTTGGCTCCTAAAGCGGTAAATTTTTCTGGTTCTTTGAGAAAAGTGACAACTTCTTGTAATTCTTCTTTGGCCTCTTCAATTCCTGCCACATCATCAAATTGGATTCCTGTTTTAGCTTCCATTTGAAATCTCGCTCTTGATTTGGCAAAGTTAAACGCTTGCCCCGAAGCACTAGCCGAGCGTTTAATAATCATCACCAATGCCGTCAACAAGAGGAAAATAATCAATAAATTGACCAAAATGCTAGTAACAGCCGAGCGATCTACTGAGGTTGTTGCCTCTAATTGAGCGCCTGAGTTGATGATGCGGGAACTCAAGTCGGGATTTTGATCAAATAGTCTTACTGTTTTGGGAGTTTGCTCTGGACCGTCACTTTTGAGAGTAACTTTTGCCCTCTTATTAGTTTCATCCAGCTCTACAGTTTTAACTTGCTCTTTTTCTAATTTCTCTAGAAACTCACCATAGCTCAGGGCATTTTTGGGTTTTTGTTGCGACAAAGCTGGAGTTGCCAAGAAACAAGTTTGTAAGATCAACCAACCAGCAGCCAATTTCCGCAGATAGCTAGAAGATTTACGTTTCCTGCCGTTTTTATTCGGCTGGGAATTGACATCGGAAAAGGTAGGAGATTTTCTTAAGTAGTTTTGTTTCATCTGACAACTTTAATATAAACCCTAACTCTATGATATCGTTTGCTAACTAGGACAGCTAGTTATGACTAAGAAAATAGAGTAGAAAGTCTTGATTCTATTTACTCTTGACTGAAAAAGCTATTTACTATTTACTGATAACTGATCACTGATCACTGATAACTGATTCTCATGCCATCTCCCATTGTTAAACTCCAAGATCAAGACGATCAATCTCAAGATTTAATTCTTACGCCTCCTGCTTCGGGCATTGCCTTAACAGGAAAGATCGCCATACCTGGGGATAAGTCTATTTCTCACCGTGCTTTGATGTTAGGCGCGATCGCGGAAGGAGAAACCACAATCGAGGGTTTACTGTTGGGCGAAGATCCTATGAGTACGGCCAAATGCTTTCGGGCTATGGGAGCCAAAATTTCTCCATTAAATCAGCAAAAAGTGACAGTTCAAGGTGTGGGCTTAGGAAATCTTACCGAACCAATTCATGTCTTAAATGCAGGAAATTCGGGGACAACAATGCGACTGATGCTGGGGTTACTCGCTTCGGCACCTGGTAAGTTTTTTACCATTACGGGAGACAAATCTTTGCGATCGCGTCCCATGTCCCGGGTGGTTAATCCCCTCAGCCAAATGGGTGCAAATATTTGGGGTCGGCAAAACAATTCTCTAGCTCCTCTGGCTGTGCGAGGACAAGAACTCAAAGCCATCCATTATCTATCTCCCGTCGCTTCGGCTCAGGTCAAATCTTGTGTTTTATTGGCAGGTTTAATGGTCAATGGCAAAACAACGGTGACCGAACCTGCTCTATCGCGAGATCATAGCGAGAGAATGTTACAGGCTTTTGGTGCAGAATTGGAAGTTAATCCGAAAACTAATAGCGTTACGATTACGGGACAACCAACTCTTAAAGGTCAACAGGTGATCGTTCCTGGAGATATTAGTTCGGCAGCTTTTTGGCTAGTAGCAGCGGCGATCATTCCTGGTTCAGAGTTATTAATTACCAATGTGGGGGTTAATCCGACTCGTACAGGAATTTTAGAAGCTTTGGAGATGATGGAAGCTGATATTGTCAAGGAAAATGAGCGAGTAGTTGCGGGAGAACCTGTGGCGGATTTGCGAGTTAAACATAGTCAATTGAAAGCTTGTACTATTGGCGGGGAAATCATTCCCCGCTTGATTGATGAAGTACCAATTCTGGCTGTGGCAGCGGCTTTTGCTGAAGGAACTACAGTAATTAAGGACGCCGAAGAGTTACGGGTGAAAGAGAGCGATCGCCTGGCAGTAATGGCAACGGAATTAGGAAAAATGGGAGCGCAGATTAAGGAGTTGCCCGATGGGTTAGAAATTATTGGTGGTGCTGAGTTGACTGGTGTGGATGTTGATAGTTTTACCGATCATCGGATAGCTATGAGTTTGGCGATCGCGTCTTTGAACGCTAAAGGAAGTACTACAATTCATCGTGCTGAAGCTGCTTCAATCTCCTATCCCAATTTTGTGAAAACTTTAAGGCAAGCGATTAGAAATTGATTTTTAATAGCTGTAAGGAAGTATTGCAGTACTGTTTGGATAAGACCTGTTTTTTATTTCTCTATAAGACTTCGATTTTTTGTCCAAAATTATCTGCTTCAATCCATAACTTCTCTTGGGGGACCAGTCCCCCAAACCCCAATCGCGCGCGTTCCCTAGCGCCTTGCAAAGGCGCGGGGTCGCTCGCCTGCTGGGGACGGTGTCCTCCCCATATGCGGAGCGGTATCCTTTAGGGGACCCCCGACAATGTATTGACTAGTAATATCAAATCACTCTAAATATGCTATAAATAGAGTCTGCGATCGCGAACTCAAAAAATCACAGAGGCTAGAGAAGTGGCAGGAAAACTAAAAATAGAAATTAGTGAATCTATTGAAACATTATCAAATTTACTTAAACA
>JBCCYD010000434.1:0-5282 GCA_039190385.1 Cyanobacteria bacterium P01_F01_bin.143
GTGACAACCTCTGATTTGATATGTCTCATGGTGTCATAAATTGCCAAACCAGCAGTGACAGAACCACCAGGCGAATTGATGTAGAGATAGATCGGTTTGCTCGAATCTTCCGAATCAAGATAGAGCATGATGGCAATAATTTGATTAGCTATAGCATCATCAACACCTCTGCCGAGAAAAATAATCCTTTCCCGATACAGGCGATCGTAGATGTTAATCCAGTCACTATAAGTCTGACCGGGCATTTGATAGGGGACTCTTGGAGTACCAATGGGCATAATATTTTTACCTTGTATAAATTGTGATTTAGATGAGTTATGTCAGTGCAGCTACAGGAGTAGGAAGATCTTTCGTACTTTCCAAAACTTTATCGATTAGGCCATATTCCTTAGCATCTTGAGGTGTCATATATAGCATTCGATCCGTATCTTGAGCGAGTTTTTCTGGAGATTGACCAGTGTTTTTCGCAAAAATTTCCAGTACAGCTTTTTTGTTTTCGAGAACTTCTTTAGCTCGAATCTGAATATCAGTAGCTTGACCTTGGGCGCCTTTACGAGCCTGATGCAAAATAATTGTCGAGTGAGGCAAACTAGCACGACAACCTTTAGTTCCAGAAGAAAGAATCATCGCCGCAGTACCCATTGCCTGGCCAATACAAATAGTATGAACAGGGGGTTTAATATAGTTCATAGTATCGCAGATCGCAAAGGCTTCGGTTTCAAAACCAATAGAGTCTCCACCATACCAAGATGTTCCTGTGGAGTTGATATACATGTAGATTGGTTTCTCAGGATCATCGAATTGAAGAAATAGCAACTGTGCGATGATC
The DNA here is from genome assembly GCA_039190385.1 of Cyanobacteria bacterium P01_F01_bin.143. Taxonomy (GTDB): domain Bacteria; phylum Cyanobacteriota; class Cyanobacteriia; order Cyanobacteriales; family Xenococcaceae; genus Xenococcus. Next base: position 830 of record JBCCYD010000434.1, read on the forward strand.
AATTCAGTGACATCTAGTCCAATTTGATCTTTGTATCTATCATCAGAAACTAGGGGTAATCCCAAATAAACAATACGCTCTTTGAGTAGTAAAGATGGTAAATCTGGGGGAGGAGTTCGACGAGAAGAATCTCCTCTATAGGGCGCTTGTGCGGCTTGCATTAATGGATTCATACTATTTTTATTTATTCCTTTTCTAGTCAAGACTAATGATACCTAAACGGCATCGCAATAGCCTATATCCTTTTCTTTATTGGCAAATAATGGTGTTGATCTAGATTCTAACGCATTAAACATTGAGCATTAAACATCGAGCATTGACCATTAAACATTGACCATTAGACATCGATCATTACACATTTACGATCTTTATTCCTATAGTTCATCATGTGATGATTCCCGACCATTGAACTTTCTTTTCTTTGGTTCGACGATAGGAAAACCAGTATTCTGGTTGTTGGTAAGTGCAATAGGGCGCGATCGCGATTTGTTCGGGACTAATTCCTAATTGCTCAAGTTGAATCGCATTCACTCGCCTCACATCTAATTTCACTCTCCCTGCTTGCTCATCTTCTAGCAAAGGAGAATCTTTCATCTCAAACAAAGTATGTAAAACTTTTTCTTTTTCGATCTGATTACTAATAGTTTTCCCCACTTCAGCAGCAACAGTTTCGGTGACTTGATAGACTTCTCCAGTAATTGCTGCTCCCATGGCAATTCTTAAATCTTCTAAATTACTACCATCTGCTTGAAAAAGCGCGATCGCCTCTGGCACAATTTTCTGGGAAGTTCCTCGCCAACCGGCATGAATTGCCGCAACTTTACCAGTTTTCACATCGCCAATCAAAACAGGATTACAATCTGCACTGGCAACCCACAGAGCTTGAGTTTCGTTATCACTAATCATGCCATCCGCATCAGGAAATTTTTGTTCTAAGTTTCCTTGGGCGATCTTCGACTTAATTTCTTCTGGAGTCAAAACCTGATTGCCATGTACCTGTTTAACCCGATAAACATCAGCTTTTGGATCTAATGCTGTTACTAATTTTTCAGGAGTATTGGGATAACATTGCTGCGTAAAAAAACCATGACGCCAAGAACTCAATAAATCACAAGTTAGATAGGGTAAACCGTCCCATTCTTGCCACTGCCAAGAAGAATCATTCATATTTTGATAATCGATACTTCATAAAGTTAAAAGACTAGCAAAGATAACTCCACTAGTCTCTAATTGTAATTAATCCAACTAAGGTATTACGCAATCAATTAACTGTTCAATGCCCAATGATTAATGATCAATGGTCAATGATTAAGCTTCACTTGGTACAAACTCATTAGTACTTTCGGCATACTTCCAAGAAATACCTTCAGGATCTTTAGTCATGCTCCAGACAGCAAATTCGGCTTCAGATTTCGTTTTCTGACGACCGACCGTACTAGAATTTACATCAAGACGTTTAGCCAAGTCCGCTTGGTTTAGAGATTGGATTTCCGGCTTGTCTAACGTAGATGTTGCAGTGGCGGTTTTTGCTTTTTCTTGAGCGAGTTGAGTAATTTCCTTAAAAGATACGGGATTGGATTCTTTAGTAGTAGATGAAATACTAACGGGTTGAGGGGAATCAGGAACAGGAGTTGTTGTCTCTTCTTCTTCTGGCACATCGCCAAAAGGATCACTATCGTCAAAGGGATCACTATCATCAAAAATACGACCTAAGGCACTGGCGGTAGGGAAATAATAGACAACGCCTTTGTCTTTCAATTTTTGGGGTTGTGTCCCATATTCTTCTGCTTTTCGTTCTAAATAGGCTTTAGCTGATTTTGAACTGAGACCAGCTTTTAATGACAAGTCTAATGGAGTTAGATAGCCGCGATTTTCTTGAACTAAGTCATTGAAAAAAGGATTAACTAATTGACCCCATTTTCGCCATTGATAATTTTGCCAAGTTTTCCAGATAATAATTATTGATATTAATCCTAATAAAAATGGCCACAGTTGGCAGACAATCACGATCGCAAATGCCATCGGGATGATCAAAACTAAAAGCCCATTAGGATTACGATCTAGCACTTGTCCAGTCATAATTATGGATGCAATTTTTTAGTTAATAAGTTGCCTTGCAATTTTACTTGCAAGAACTAAGTGCAATCTTAATGCAAGTTGCGTTGCATTGCATAGATCTAGATGCAATTTCTTGCACTCAATAGCTACTTTGTTACAATCAGATTATATAAGTCAAGACGTTGCAACATTGCTTTACGTCCCGCAATAGCTACAGAATCATCCAATTTGACCAAATTAATTTCTTTTTGATATTTGATTTGCAGAGCAGTTTTAATTAACCAATCAGTAATAAAAGGATTTTTGGATAATAAGGGCCCGTGAGAATAGGTCGCGATCGCATTATGATAAAACGCTCCTTCTGTCTTATCTTCTCCATTATTGCCATAACCAACAATCACTTTCCCCAAAGGCTGAACTGTATCTAAATAAGTCCTGCCACCATGATTCTCAAAACCAATAATAATAGGTGCTTCATCCCACAGCTCTTTTAATTCCTCTGCTAAAGGCGATGCAGTGATTTCAAAAACCACATTACCAATACAGCGTGGAGCCTCAATGCCTGGATGTTTACTGACTAAATCCAATAATCCTAAACCTTCAATTTTTTGACCCAACGCTGGTTCATAATAACGTCCCAATAATTGAGGAGAACCGCAAGTAAAGACACCTGGAGTCCCAGCCTCTATTTTATTTCTAAAGGCTGCTGCTTTGCTGCCTTGAAGATCTCGCATGACAATTTCTTGTTGACGATCTTGGGCTCCTCCACCGACGATGATATCTACTTGATTAAATTGAGCAGCATCAGCTTCGCGATCTAGAGGAATTATTGAAACCTCAATGTTGCGCCATTGACAGCGCCTTTGGACACAAATGACATTTCCGCGATCGCCATAGGTACTCATTAATTTAGGATATAGCCAGCCAATTGATAATTCCATCTAGATCACCAGCGAAGACAACTAAACTCGAATTTAGTCTAAAAACTACATTATTTCTGGAAGAAAATATTAAAATTATGGTTACACTAGTAAGCTGAACCCTATGTTATCCGACATCCGAACTCATAGTATTGAAGTAAGAATTTAGAATTATGCCTGCTAGTCCAACAACCGTCAAGGAAAGAGCTGGGAAAACTGTCCGCAAAACCTACCCCAACTACAAAGTTATAGTCCTCAATGATGATTTTAATACTTTTCAGCATGTAGAAAAGACCTTGATGACTTATATTCCTGGTATGAGCAGAGATCGCGCTAAGGAGCTAACCAATCAAGTTCATCATGAAGGTCGAGCGATCGTCTGGGTCGGGCCACAAGAACAAGCGGAATTGTATCATCAACAATTAAAAAGGGCAGGTTTAACAATGGCCCCTTTAGAAGCAGCTTAGTCAGTTAACAGTTAGCAGTTATCAGTGCCGAGATTTAGTCAGCTAAATCAAGTTTCAAGTACTCATTGACAGACGTTTTTCCAGAGCTAAAACTTAAGCTAAATTTAAGCTTATTTATCTCATGCAATCATTAATATGATTACTAGTTTTACTTATTAACGAGTAAAATACAGCTCAAATTATTCATCTCACGAACAGTTAAAATTAGAAGTCACACATGAGTAACAAACAAGCAAGTATAGATTTATTTTACGCAGCCCAAGAAGGTAATCCCGAAAAAGCCCAACGTGCAATCAGTGATGGTGCTAATATGGTAGCTTGCTGTTGGCGAGGATAATCTTTTTCTGTGAGCAACATCATAAAAAGTCTCCTTTATTAAGTAATAAGTAATAAGTAATACTACTTGTGAAAATTGGTAATAAAGCTGTTCGGTCTCGTTTTTATCAGTAATTTGTAAAACCAACTTCAGTAAATTCCCTATAGGCAAATTTTCTCTATACAGAGGTTTATACACATTAATTCTTTGTGTGAAAGCTTATTAATAGCTCTAGCTCGTTCTTTGTACAGTATCTACTTTTGCGATCACTAAAATGACAGAAACGCGATCGCGTAATAGTCAAAGAAAAAACAAAATCTTAGAAGCCAGACAAAATCAGCAGCGTCAATATCACCAGCATTAATTACAGTTAAAGTCATTAGAGTTTGATTCGCTATCAAGAATCATCCAATAATAACAAGGTAAAAGACTTTTTAATCATGGTATTTTATGAGCTTCTTAACGAGTTAGCAGAAAAAATAAATAAAAAACGAAGCTAATTCACATCAGACGTAAAAAGGAAACCACTGCCAAAAAAAACTCATTGATTGGTCTATGCCTTACCCATAACTATGGAAAAGATTGCCATGACTGTACTCTAATCATCAAAGAGCTAGAGAAATTAAAGAAATGCAATCCTGGGCAAAAGAAGAACTTAAAAACGCTAATCTACCAGATAAAAGATTAAATAA
>JBCCYD010000435.1:0-5263 GCA_039190385.1 Cyanobacteria bacterium P01_F01_bin.143
TATGAGTAAATACTGAACAATAAGTGAATTTACGGTCAGCATTAGTAATCAATGTTCTCAAAATATTAATAATTTATAAAAACCCCACTAGCCTATTAATGAATTTGAAATACGTCAATACTTAAATCAGTTATCAGTTATCAGTTTGGTTTTCAAGAAGGAATTAGTTTCTTTAGCGAAATTAAGGCAACTTTCATGGTGAAATTTCACCTCCAAGAGCTTGTCGGATATAATAAACCCGTCACTTTTCCAAAAAATGAATGTCTGTCGTAATTCAAACTGAACTAGAACAAGCCGTTGATGGTCGTCGCAACTTTGCCATTATTTCCCACCCTGACGCGGGAAAAACTACCTTGACGGAAAAATTACTACTTTATGGAGGTGCTATCCATGAAGCGGGTTCGGTAAAAGCCAGACGAGCACAACGTAAAGCAACTTCTGACTGGATGGAGATGGAGCAACAAAGAGGAATTTCTATTACCTCGACTGTGTTGCAATTTCGCTACGACGATTTCCAGATCAATCTCCTTGATACTCCTGGGCACCAAGATTTTAGTGAAGATACCTATCGCACTTTAGCTGCCGCTGATAATGCGGTAATGTTAATTGATGCGGCTAAAGGCTTGGAGCCGCAAACTCGTAAATTATTTGAAGTTTGTCAACTGCGATCGCTACCTATTTTTACCTTTGTCAATAAACTAGACCGTCCTGGCAGAGAAGCCCTAGAATTATTAGACGAAATTGAACAAGAATTGGGCATGGCAACCTATGCGGTGAATTGGCCTATCGGCATGGGCGATCGCTTTAAGGGAGTATTCGATCGCGTTGAAAAGAAAATTCATCTCTTTGAACGTCGCTCCCACGGCAGTAAAGCGGCTCAAGAGACAATTATGGATCTAGATGATCCTAATCTCGAAAAACTACTAGAACCAGAACTTTATGCTCAGCTCCAAGAAGAACTAGAAATTCTCGATGAAATAGCCTCAGATTTCGATCTCGAACAAATCCATGCTGGCAAAATGACACCAGTATTTTTTGGTAGTGCCATGACCAATTTTGGGGTGGAATTATTTCTCAAATCTTTCCTGGCCTATGCTCTCAAGCCAGAAGGGCGCAACTCATCCCAAGGAGAAATTGAACCAACCTATCCCGAATTTACTGGATTTGTCTTCAAGCTTCAAGCCAATATGGACCCCAAACATCGCGATCGCGTAGCTTTTGTTCGAGTTTGTACTGGCAAATTTGAAAAAGACATGACCGTCCGCCATGCTCGTACAGGGAAAACAGTTCGTCTATCACGCCCGCAAAAACTATTTGCTCAAGGCAGAGAATCCCTAGATGTGGCCTATCCTGGAGATGTTATAGGTTTAAATAATCCTGGAGTTTTCGCGATCGGCGATACTATCTATAACGGCAAAAAACTCGAATATGAGGGAATTCCCTGCTTTTCCCCGGAAATATTTGCCTATCTGAAAAATCCTAATCCTTCTAAGTTCAAACAATTTCAAAAAGGAATTACCGAATTGCGTGAAGAAGGGGCAATCCAAATTATGTATTCCTCTGACGAATTCAAACGCGAACCGATCTTAGCTGCTGTGGGACAACTTCAATTTGAAGTAGTACAGTTCCGCCTGAGAAATGAATATGGCGTGGAAACTACCTTAGAACCTCTATCTTACAGTCTGGCTCGCTGGGTTGGCGGCGGCTGGGAAGCTTTAGAAAAAGCTGGCAAGATCTTTAATACCATGACCGTTAAAGATAATTGGGGGCGGCCCGTATTATTGATCAGAAATGAATGGAATTTGGGTCAAATTATGGGTGATAATCCTGATTTAAATCTGAAATCTACTGCTCCTGTCGGTGCGGGTATTGAACCTGATTAAGATCAAGAAGATTGATCAAGCAGATTGATATATTTTTGCAGTAGCTCGTCGTATTGCGATTCGAGTTCTTTATGCTTTTGATGTTCTCGAACCATTTTGGCAAACAATTGCCAAACAATCATTTTTGCTTGTTCCGGATTTTCCTCTAAATAGCGTTTTAAGCTTTCTTGTTCAAATTCTTGTTCGATAGTTAGTTTCATCGTCTTTCATGGCGATCGCGGTAAATCGCAACAGGATTAATCGCTTATGTTTTGGATCTTTCTGCTGCCATTTCCCAATTTCCCTTTTTTATCTGAAACATTAGAGAGAAAATACTGAGAATTTCCTCAGATTACATCTTGAATTGATTTAGTAGCCCCAAAAATTATTCATAATTTACAAAAAAAGACTATTTGCTGATCGCAGTCTGATTTTACATCTAATTCAATTGGCGATCGCGAAGTGTTAACTATAAGATCAAGTAATAGCCCAAAACCTTATAGAGCAAGCATTACAGCAATTAATTTAATTCGTATTTTAGGAATAAATACTCATATGCGATCGCTAATCCTCATGTAATTGCGATCGCAATTTTGATAGTGCTAGAATATTTTGTCTTTTGTTCTTATTTATATAAAAATAAAACATAAAATTTATTTTTGGCATATTATAGATTCTGCTCAGGTTTCTCAAGCCATTTAAAATATTCATGAGACTTTTAGAAACTACATAATCCCATTAAGTTTAATTTTGAATCTCACAAAGGCTTTCTTTTTCGGTATTAATAAGTAAATAATTGATTTAGCGAACCGAAGTAATTTAACAACAACTTCCTTATCTACATAAGAGAAAGGTCATTCAGGAGAGGATAACGACGTGGGACAAATAAGATTAGCAGTTTACGGCAAAGGCGGAATCGGAAAATCGACAACTAGCTGTAACATTTCTGCCGCCCTAGCCAAAAGAGGGAAAAAAGTTTTACAAATTGGTTGTGATCCTAAACATGACAGCACTTTCACTCTTACAGGATTTTTAATCCCCACCATTATCGATACCCTACAAGAAAAAGACTTTCATTACGAAGATATTTGGCCAGAAGACGTTATCTATGAAGGTTATGGTGGCGTGAGCTGCGTCGAAGCTGGTGGCCCTCCTGCTGGTGCCGGTTGTGGCGGTTACGTTGTGGGAGAAACTGTCAAACTACTCAAGGAATTAAACGCCTTTGACGAATATGATGTCATTCTCTTTGATGTACTTGGTGACGTAGTTTGTGGCGGATTCGCTGCACCTTTAAACTATGCCGACTATTGTTTGATTGTGACTGACAATGGTTTTGATGCCCTATTTGCTGCTAATCGCATTGCGGCTTCAGTTAGAGAAAAAGCCAGAACTCATTCCCTGCGTCTTGCTGGATTGATTGGCAACAGAACTTCTAAACGGGATTTGATTGATAAATACATTTCCCATGTACCGATGCCTGTATTGGAAATCTTGCCTTTGATTGAAGATATTCGGGTATCTCGGGTTAAAGGAAAAACTCTGTTTGAAATGGCAGATGGCGATCCTGCGTTGAGTTTTGTTTGTGACTATTATCTCAACATTGCCGATCAGATTTTGGCCCAACCAGAAGGTGTTGTTCCTAATGAAGCGCAAGATAGAGAATTATTTAGTTTGTTATCTGATTTCTATCTCAATCCCACCAAACCAAGAGAAGAAGAATTAATGATGGTCTAAATCATTGAACATTAAACATTGACCATTGACCAGTAGGGGCTAATTCAGTTAACAGTTAGCAGTTATCAGTGAACAGTAGGGGCGAATGGCATTCGCCCAACATTTAGGCATTTGCCCAAAAGTTATTTAGTTTTGATCGAATATTTAGAGAGGAGAATATAAAACATGACCATTGCTCAACAAGCGCCAAGTGCATTGAACTTTGATTGCGAAACAGGAAATTATCATACTTTTTGTCCGATTAGCTGTGTTGCTTGGCTGTATCAGAAAATAGAAGATAGTTTCTTCTTGGTAATTGGTACTAAAACCTGTGGTTATTTCTTGCAGAATGCTATGGGCGTAATGATTTTCGCTGAGCCTCGCTACGCAATGGCGGAATTAGAAGAAGGAGATATTTCCGCAAAACTCAGTGATTATGAAGAGTTGAAAAGATTATGTCTTCAGATCAAACGCGATCGCAACCCCAGTGTAATTGTTTGGATTGGAACTTGTACCACCGAGATTATTAAGATGGATCTCGAAGGTTTAGCACCTAAACTAGAAGCAGAAGTCGGGATTCCCATCGTGACAGCTCGGGCGAATGGTTTAGACTATGCCTTCACTCAAGGGGAAGATACGGTGCTAGCAGCGATGGCACATAAATGCCCGAAAGAAGCTCCTGTAGAGAAAGCAGAAAAAGAAGAAAGAAACGCGATCGCGAAATTAATGAACTTCGGACGCAAGAAAGAAGAAGTCTCAGCCGAAAACTCCGAATATGTCGATCATCCTCCTCTCGTTTTATTCGGTTCTTTACCCGATCCTGTGGTCACTAATCTGACTTTAGAACTGAAGAAACAAGGAATTAAAGTATCTGGTTGGTTGCCTTCAAAACGTTTCACCGAATTACCTGTAATCGAAGAAGGTTATTACGTATCGGGAATTAACCCATTCTTATCTCGCACAGCAACTACTTTAATGCGTCGTCGCAAAACCAAACTTATTGGCGCACCTTTTCCTATTGGCCCCGATGGGACTCGTGCTTGGATTGAAAAACTCTGTTCTGTCTTTGGTATTGAACCTAAAGGCTTGGAAGAAAGAGAAGCTAAAATCTGGGAAAGTTTGGAAGATTATATCAAGTTGATTCGAGGGAAGTCTGTTTTCTTCATGGGAGACAATTTATTGGAGGTTTCCTTAGCAAGATTCTTGATTCGTTGTGGCATGACTTGTCCTGAAATTGGCATTCCCTATATGGATAAGCGTTACCAAAAAGCAGAATTAGATTTATTAGAGAAAACCTGTAATGAAATGGGCGTTGCTTTGCCAACTATTGTGGAGAAACCTGATAACTATAATCAATTGCAACGGATTAAAGATATCCAGCCTGATTTAGTTATTACGGGCATGGCTCATGCTAATCCTTTGGAGGCACGGGGAATTAATACGAAATGGTCTGTTGAATTTACTTTTGCTCAGATTCATGGCTTTACTAATGCTCGGGATATTTTGGAGTTGGCAACTCGTCCGATGCGTCGGAATAATAATCTTAAAGAATTAGGCTGGGATAAGTTAGTTAAAGAAGAAGCAACAGTCTAAAATTGCTACACAGAATTCAGTAGAGACGTTACATGTAACGTCTCTACAATGCGACGTTTCTACAGGGCGATTTTGAAATAGTGACAAAATAAAAA
>JBCCYD010000436.1:0-5239 GCA_039190385.1 Cyanobacteria bacterium P01_F01_bin.143
ATCATGGTTATGACGCTTTGCTTGCTCACCAGCAAGCTCAAGCAAAGCGTCAGAAACCACGTATCGTCAAAAAGCTTAATGTCGGTAATAATCTCACTATGCAGGAATAATAATTAAGAAGAAAATCAAAATTTTTGATTTAGGTAAAGTATTCCAGATCGCATTTCTGGAAATTTTTCATAAGCGCGATCGCGCCAAAAAATATTGTCGCTAGTTTTAGCCGATTTGAAACTAGCGACGCTGACATCAGGGGCAACTTAGCCTGAACTCTTTGCCCCACAAGCAAGTCAAATAGCTTTTACCATTGAGTAGTTTTTTCCTATCAAACCTCTGCAACAATGCTACCAAGACTATCAAAGCCAAGATAAGCCACATGTTCTAGAGTGTGACCCCTTTCATTATCAAGACTAGTATCTTCGTCGATTCTTATGCTACCCATTTGATACCTCAAACCTGCTGAATCGGGACCATAATAGGAATTAATAGAAGCAAATAGATAGGGATAGTCACCGGTATCTAACTCATGCCATTGATGATTGATGTTTCTCCCAGAATTTCCAGCCCAATAGTTTATCCCGTCTTCAAAGAGTTGGTTTTGTGCTGGTTCTAAGGCTATATATCCTACTGTTTCTGAGGCATATTGAGTTGTCAACAGAGCTTCTTCCTTTTCCAGTGCAATATCAATTCCAGAATTGTCTCCGTTGCGTTGTCGTAACCGCAAGAATTCATCATTATTATAGGTTTGAACAGAAGAAACTACTGTGGGGGAATCAAAGTCATGGTCAAACTCAATTCTGTCCCAATCTGATTCACGAGCATTCATATCCACTTCAGTTAAACCAACTTCTAAAACTGAACCATCAGGCATTGTCCAACTTCCTGCTTCCATGACTAAGTATGAGAAGTTTTCTTTAATATGGGCTCCACTATGAGCTTGCTGTCTTAATAAGGTTGGCTCTTGGACAAAAACACTAAAGCTATCACTGGAAACTTCAGTAACTCTAGCAATAGCAGGGTCGCCACCATTGCGAGTTAAAGGGCTAATAATTATTACAGGGTTTTCATATTCATTTTGGAACTGAATATTTCTTTCTAGATGATTAATATCTTCGACATAACCGATTTCTCCAATTACTAAATCATTATCAGGAATGATACCTATGCCATAGCCGTCTTGAAGATAGACATTGGTATCATCCGTAGCTATTTTTACGGGGAATTGCTCTGCCCCTTCCACAAGAGAATCAGCAATAGTCTCGACAGTAAATGTTTTACTAGTTTCCCCAGGAGCAAAAGTAAAACTCTCTAATTTACCCAAATAGTCTTCTCCTTCCACAGCATCAGTGGGAGTTAGACGACCATCAAAATAGTGAATTTTGTAATTGGTAGTGGTAAAGGCTTCTACTGTTAGATAATCGCCTAATGGCTGATCTAAGCTAATGGTGAATTCTAGGGCTGTGCCTTCTACTGCTTCACCATCAGAGATCGATAATTTAGGTTTGTTGGTTTCGTTGTCGAAAATAGTCCCAATCCCAAATTCCTCAACAATTACAGCATTATCAGAAAGGACAGAATCAACTCTGGCAAAGATTCGCTCCTCAGTCTCCAATTCTAAATCGCCATAAATTTCGACGGAAAAAGTCTTTTCTGTTTCCCCTGGACCAAAACTTATGGTTTCTGTCGTCGCGAAAAAGTCATTGTAGTTACCGAAGTTATCGGGATAAATGTCATTTTCCTCTGTCCAATAGGTATCGCTTTGAACATTTACTACTACAGTCTCATTAGATGCTTCTGAGAGACTAACGGTAAAGTCCATCCAGGCAGATTCATTATCGCCTTCTAATACTTCTGCATTGGAGATGGAAACAACTGGTACGATAACTTCATCAATAGTTGCCATAGCTCCGAATGAAACAAATGCACCATTACCACCAGTAGGAAATATATCTTGTAGTTCTAAACTTTGATTTTCGATGCTGAGTAAAGCAACTAGCCCATTGCGATCGCTGGCTAGTAGTTCTTTCCCGTCAGGAGAAATATTTATGTCATAGAAATCTCGGGTTTCAAGTATACCAAGATCAGCTTCATTCACATCGACGATGTTACCTTCAGGATTGAAGTAATAGACATTATCATCCCAAGCCGCAGAAAAAATTTCTCCTTGTTGATTTACTGCAATACCTCGATAGTTATTGTTGCTATCTTCTAAAGTGAAATAGCGAATTAATTCTAAGGTTTCAGGATTGTAGACACTTACTTTGCTGTAGCTATCTAATCCATAGAGTAAATTATCCAATCCTACTGTGAGATCGATAAAGTCTTTGCCGTCAGCAAATCTAATAGCAGGCTCTTCTGTTTGGGAAAAGCGAATGATCCCGTTCTCTTCGTCTCCTGCTCCATAAGTCCTGTAATCCGTGACGAAAATATAATCTTGATAATAATCAATACCACCGAAAGAAACGTTATTGACAGTACTCCAACCTGGATGAGTTTGAATATTATTTTGCTCAGGATCTTGCCAGTTATAACTTTGCAAATAAGGATCGAAAGTACCAGCATAAAGATGTAGCGAGCCATCAGGAGTCACTACAAAATCTCTTAAACTCTCTGTTACAGGTACATTATCCCCAGGGTAACCATATTCCAATTGTACTGAAGCAGCTAAAGATATATTAATTCCATATTCTGTTTGAATGCGGACATATTCAAGAATTAGTCCATCGCTATTAACTAAAAAAGAATCAATAACTTCACCTTCGTCAGTAGTATAGTAGGGATCAAGGATTAAGCCAGTCATTAGTTTAGGTTCGTTGTCGAAAATAGTCCCAATACCAATGTCTTCAACAATTACAGCATTATCAGAAAGGATAGAATCAACTCTGGCAAAGATTTGCTCCTCAGCCTCCAATTCTAAATCCCCATAAATTTCGACGGAAAAAGTCTTTTCTGTTTCCCCTGGAGCAAAACTTATGGTTTCTGTAGTCACGAAAAAGTCGTTGTAGTTACCGAAGTTATTGGGATAAACGTTATTTTCCTCTATCCAATAAGTATCGCTTTGAACATTTACGACCACAGTCTCATTAGAAGCTTCTGAGAGACTAACAGTAAAGTCCATCCAAGTAGATTCATTATCGCCTTCTAATACTTCTGCATCGGAGATGGAAACCTCCGGTGAGATAACTTCATCAATAGTTGCCATAGCTCCGAATGAAACAAATGCACCATTCCCACCAGTGGGAAATAGATCTTGTAGTTCTAAACTTTGATTTTCGATGCTGAGTAGAGCAACTAGTCCAGAGCGATCGCTGGCTATTAGTTCTTTACCGTCAGGAGAAATATTTATGTCATAGAAACTTCTAGTTGTAAAAGTAGCAGTATCAGCTTCATTCACATCAACTATAATGCCCTGAGAATCTAAATAATAGATACTATCATTCCAAGCAGCAGAGAATATTTCTCCTTGTTGATTGACAGCAATTCCTCGATAACCATTGAAGTGTCCTTCCTGTAAAGTGAAATAGCGAATTAATTCTAAGGTTTCAGGATTATAAACACTTACCTTGCCATAGCTTTCTAAAGCATAAATCAAGTTATCTAATCCTACTGTGAGATCGATAAAGTCTTTGCCGTCGGCAAATCTAATTGTAGATTCACCTGTTTGGGAAAAGCGAACGATGCCATTCGGTTCGTCTCCTACTCCATAAGTTCTGTAATCCGTGACGAAAATATAATCTTGATAATAATCAATACCACCATAAGTACCGTTATTAGCTGTACTCCAACCTGGATGAGTTTGAATATTATTTTGCTCGGGATCTTGCCAGTTATAACTTTGTAAATAGGGATCGAAAGTACCAGCATAAAGGTGTAAAGAGCCATCGGGAGTAACTACAAAATCTCTTAAACTCTCTGTAACAGGTACATTGCCCCCAGGGTAACCATATTCCAATTGTACCGAAGCAGCTAAAGAGATATTAATTCCATATTCCGTTTGAACACGAACATATTCAAGAATTAGTCCATCGCTATTAACTAAAAAAGAATCAATAACTTCACCTTCGTCAGTAGTGTAATAGGGATCAAGGATTAAGCTAGTCATTGTAGATATTAATATATAGTGTAGATATCTCTATTTAATTTCTATATATGTATAAATGACAACAGTAATACTGACTAAATATTACTTGTTTAATTATTAATATTTGGCGATCCGAAATGGCGATCGCGGAACTCTGAGAATTTATTGTAAGCGCGATCGCATATTCAACTCGCGATCGCTTTTTTATTGATTTGAATATTGTCCCCAGAACACGGAACTGGGCAAGCACAGATAAACACAGATCAACACGGATAAATTACACGATAAGTCTTTTTTCGATCGCATTGCTGGAAATTTGCAATGAGAGCGATCGCACTATTAATTGATTTGAATATTGTCCACAGATAAACACAGATAAAATACACGATAAGTATTTTTACGATCTCATTTCTGGAAATTTACAATGGACGCGATCGCGTATTAATCATGCGATCGCTTTTTATTAATCTGGATATTGTCCACAGATGAACCCAGAACACGGAGCTGGGTAAACGCAGATAAAATACACGATGAGTATTTTCGCGATCGCATTTCTAGAAATTTGCAATGAGCGCGATCGCATAATTGATTGATTGGGATATGGTCCACAGATGAACACAGATAAACACGGATAAAATACACGATGAGTATTTTTGCGATCGCATTTCTAGAAATCTGCAATGAGCGCGATTGTTCTAAATGATTAGACAGGAGTTAGAACTCTAGAGCGATCGCCTGGGTGAGAATCTTCAAAAATTGCTTCTCGTGCAATCAAATCTAGTTTCAAAGATTCCGAAATACCTAAGTTATAGCCAAAGCGAGCATTTTCAACATTAGCTCCACTTAAATCTGCACCAGTTAAATTAGCTTCTAATAACTCAGCATTTCTCAGGTCAGAATAACTTAGGTTGACATCTTTCAGATCAGAATGACTTAAGTTGACATTTTTCAGATTCATCATCTGCTGTTAGAGTACCTGTAAAAACAAAAGTCCTTGAATACTGCTTTTCTTGGTTCTGTTCCTTATCTAATCCCGATTTAGGTTTGCTTGAATCCTTGGCCTTGGAGTCTTTGCCAATAATTACTGTGTCAGCTTTTTGAATAATAGACCTCTTGCAAAATAGATAAGTATTTAAATTATTAAGATAATAAGGAATCTTA
>JBCCYD010000437.1:0-5234 GCA_039190385.1 Cyanobacteria bacterium P01_F01_bin.143
ATATATATTTACTCTAGAAATATATATACATAAACTGTAGTAATAATGCCTAAAATTGGTGGTAAAACTTTTGCTAATAGAATTGGTTCTAGACCGACTTTGGCAAACAGAAAATATAATGTTTTGTACCCAGCAGGAGCAAGACCTTGAAAATAATTGGCAATAATATCTTGAGGGAATAATTCTGGATCGATAAATCTTTGTAACCAGACTACATGTTGCCTCGCATCGTCTTGAATAATATAGTCTTGGCTAAAAACATAGTAATAAAACCATACTCCATAGTAGAGAGAAACTAATACACTTATTCCCAACCAGAAATAAACTGAAGATTCTTGTTGCTTATTAATTCTTTTCAGATAGTTATGCAAAATAAATTATAAGAAACGCGTGGTTTTTACTTTTGTAGAGACGTTGCCCTAAAGGATTAGCTTCGCGTCCATGCAACGTCTCTACTATTAACATCCAGATCAAGGGCTAATTACGTGATTAGAATTTTCTATTTTTAGCTCGGTTTCAGAACAAAATACTTGAGAGCTTGACCAAGATTGCTCACGAAATAATCTATGGCGAATTTTACTAATAATAATTAAAGTCCAAAATACAATCCAGATTAAATAGACAGAAGAGTAATAACGATCAAAATTGCCTAATGTCCAAGCAATAAAACCACGTTCTAATCTATTAGGTTTGGTCTTTAAACTATGATTTATCGCATTAATAAAAGTCTGCATGGCAAATTGATATCTCATCATACGATAAAATAATCGCATGGTAACAAAAACATGAAACTGATATTTTTTGCACCAATTTTCATAAACTTTTAGCGATCGCAAACTATCATGCTGTATATATTTATCGATCGCGATCGCGGCTTGTTCGGCAGTCTTGAAAGCTACTTGAACTCCAGATGATAAAAAAGGATCAACAAAGAAATTCGCATCGCCCACTAATAACCAACCATTACCCACAATCTGACTCGAAGCATAGGACAAATTATGTAAGATTCTAATTTTAGAAACTTGCTCTGCCGATTCAAATCGAGTTCGTAAGAACTTATAGCGATTAATATAGGTAAGTAAAATATCCTGGGGACTTTTACCTCGCCACCAATCGCTTTCTGGCTGATTAACCACTACGCCAACACTCATCATATTGGAATGCAAAGGAATAAACCAAATCCAACCATTTTCCAGAAAATTAACAGTAATAGCACCTTGTTCCCTTCCGGCATTAGGCGTAACGTTTTGGAAATGACCAAATACTGCCGACGTCTTAATCACAGGATCTTGCACCAATAATTTTTGACTTCTGGCAATTAGGGCTTGTCTTCCCGAACAATCAGCAATACATTTGGCTTTTGTAATCTGTTTTAGTCCATCTGAGTTGCGCCAACGCACTCCTGTCGCGCGATCGCCTTCCCAAATAATTTCTTTGACGATCGCTTTTTCACAGACCGTAACACCTTGTTGCCGCGAATTATTCAGTAGCAAGAGATCAAACTCACTACGTTCAACCTGATAAGCATAAGGATTTTGAGGAAAATCTTGTTCAGGCCAATTGTTGGGTTCGGTAAAGTCAATTCTGGCATATTCATAATCCGAACTTTGGGGATTTAAGCCAATCCGAAATTCAGCACTATCTTTATATTTTTTCTCAGCCAAATTTTCTAACGCCTTGGTTAGTCCCAACTTTTCCCAAATAACTTGAGTTGCTGGCAATAATGACTCTCCGATATGAAAACGGGGAAATTTTTCCCTTTCCAAGAGCAAAACACTATATTTTTGCTTGACCAGAAAAGTCGCCAGAGTTGAACCCGCAGGCCCACCGCCAATGACTACCACATCATAATTGCTATGATTCTCATTTAGTACCATTTCAATTCCAAGAGATGTTTCTGGGGTACATCCTGAGCTTTTTCTTCTAACCAATTAACTTCTTTATAGGTACCAAAAACATGATCCCACCAATCTACACCTAATCCAAAATTATGATGCCATTGATCATATTCGTGATGGACATAGTGAACAGGCATTTTCATCCAAAAACAGGCTTTGGGGTTATCATGTTGCAATTGATGAGCATAGGCAGCGAAAATAGCATAGATAAAAGATCCAATTAGCCAGCTCCAACCAAGTTCCCAAGAAAAAGGAAAGAAGGTCAGCATTGCTAAGGAGCTAAATTTTACATATTCGATAAATTCCCACAAGAAACCTTGTCCAGTATTTTCAATGTGATGTTGGGGATGGGGGGGGAATGCTTTGGGGTAAATATGCATTAAGCGATGGGCGAAATATTCAACTAGGCTGGCGACGATAAAAGCCGCGATCGCAAATGAGATGAGTGTTAAGACATGAATTAAATTAGCCATGCAACTTTTTTATTAGGTTGATAGAGAAAGCTATAGTATCTTGGTAAATACTTAATAATCGATAACAAGAAATCAACAAGAAATCAACCTAATTTTAGAATATGTAACTATTGCTTTCTTGCAGACTCCAAATCTTTTACCCATTTGACTAGGCTATGCCTATCAAGAAATAAGGCTGTTTAATCTCGATTATACTTTTAGTTGCCCGAGTTCTTCTCTCAATACTCTACGTAACGTTTCCTCCAATGGTTCGTGTTTTTGTTGAATATGTTGTCTTAGTGCTTCATTGATTAATGTCTGATAGTTGCCACCACCCTGATCATGAACAGATCTACGAAACCAAGCCAAAATATCGTCATCTAAACGAATAGTAATCCGAGTCTTTCCTGTTGGAGCAGGATCAACTGCACCTCGCTTGCCTTGACTGAAATCGTATTCGGAGTCCATTACTTATCCTTCCTCATATTGTTTACGTTCGTTTCTGGTAGCTTTACGGGCAGAAATTAAGCGAATCTCATCATCTCGCAATGTGTATACTACCAATTAATCAAGACAATTTAATTGTGGTTTCAGTTAGTCTTTGTGCGATCGCGCATGGCTTCAAAACTACACCAATCACTCAAGATTTCATTACTGAACTAGTCGAGATTTTAGTTGGTCAAGATTGACATATTTCGCTTTAAAATGGGAGTTTGGGTAAATTCTATAGATAAAGCATAATGAGCAAATTTGATTACGATTTAATTATTATTGGTGCGGGAGTTGGTGGACATGGCGCAGCTTTGCATGCTGTTAAATGTGGGTTGAAGACAGCAATTATTGAAGCTGGGGATATGGGAGGAACTTGTGTTAACCGTGGTTGTATTCCTTCCAAGGCTTTGCTAGCTGCTTCAGGACGAGTTCGAGAATTTAATGATGCCCATCATCTACAATCTTTGGGTATTCAAATAGGTGGTGTACAATATGATCGGGTTGCGATCGCAGATCATGCAACTAATTTAGTAAACAAAATTCAAGGTGATTTAACCAATAGTCTCAAACGCCTCAAAGTGGAGATTATTCGTGGTTGGGGAAAAATTGCGGGCAAACAAAAGGTAACAGTTTCCAGTGATGGGGGAGATAAAACCTATACAGCTAAGGATATTATGCTTTGTCCCGGTTCAGTGCCCTTTGTGCCTCGGGGCATTGAAGTTGATGGCAAAACTGTCTTT
The DNA here is from genome assembly GCA_039190385.1 of Cyanobacteria bacterium P01_F01_bin.143. Lineage (GTDB taxonomy): Bacteria > Cyanobacteriota > Cyanobacteriia > Cyanobacteriales > Xenococcaceae > Xenococcus. The sequence continues at coordinate 3,583 of JBCCYD010000437.1, forward strand.
ACTAGTGATCATGCCGTAAGACTAGAATCGGTTCCTGATTGGATTGCAATTATTGGTAGTGGTTATATTGGTTTAGAATTTTCCGATGTTTACACAGCATTGGGTAGCGAAGTTACGATGATTGAAGCCTTAGATAATTTGATGCCTGGGTTTGATCCAGAAATTGCCAAAATTGCTAAGCGCACTCTGATTAACCCTCGTGATATTGAAACCTATACTGGAGTTTTTGCGACCAAAGTAACACCAGGGAATCCGGTAACCATTGAGTTAACCGATGCCAAGACCAAAGAAGTGATTGAAGTTCTCGAAGTTGATGCTTGCTTAGTTGCTACAGGCAGAATTCCCGCTACAAAAAATCTTGGATTAGAAAGTTTGGCAGTCGAAATCGATAAACGAGGTTTTATTCCTGTCAATGATAAGATGCAAGTCCTGAAAGATGGTAAAGCCGTACCTCATCTTTGGGCAGTAGGAGACGCCACAGGCAAGATGATGTTGGCTCATGCGGCTTCGGGGCAAGGAGTTATTGCGGTAGAAAATATTTGTGGTCGAGCTAAAGATATTGACTATCGTTGCATTCCCGCCGCAGCTTTTACCCATCCTGAAATTAGCTATGTGGGATTAACAGAAGCTCAAGCCAAAGAATTAGGAGAAAAAGAAGGGTTTAAAGTTGCCACGGCGAAAACCTATTATAAAGGGAATTCTAAAGCTTTAGCCGAGGGAGAAACCGATGGGATGGCTAAGGTTATTTATAGTAAGGATACGGGAGAATTATTGGGAGTGCATATTATTGGGATTCATGCCTCTGATTTAATCCAAGAAGCAGCTAACGCGATCGCGAAACGGGAATCGGTGACTAATTTAGCTTTCAATGTTCATACTCATCCTACTTTATCTGAAGTATTAGACGAAGCTTATAAACGAGCAACAGTGTAAATTACATTTTTAAATATTGGCGATCGCGAAATCTGTAACATTGCGATCGCATTATTTCATTAGTGTAGTAGTGAAACCCAATGTCCGCCTGATTAAAACTTATAACGAATTCCAAACTGAACTGAATTAGAGCCTCCTTCCACATCATTAATCAAACCCCACATTCCCGATCTATGATGCCAACGCATTGCCAAAGCACTAAAACTATTAATATCTACAGCAAGTTCTAATAAAACAAAATTCAATATTTGACTTGTATTAATATGTCTTCTTCTTTCTAGATCTGGAATATCAGAAGCATAGGAAAAACCATCTCCAACCGCAAAAGAAAGCCGATCTTTAATCAGATAATATCGCACTACCAAGGCCCCAGTTAGTTCCCAATGATCTTGCTCTCCATAATATTGGAATAAACTAGTATCAAACTCAAGTCTAAAACGATTTAAACGCTTTAAGGACCTATTGTAATTAATGCCAATTTGCCAGGCATCTTCAAAATCTGGAATGGGAAATTTCAGTTCATCTTCTGTTACTGTACCCCTAAAAATTGAAATAGCGTTATTTTTTTCATCGGCGATCACAGGATTACTAAAACCTAATGTTAAGGAAATAAGACTAAGACCTAAAATAATATTCTTCATTCTGTTTAGGGATAAAACTACCTTGAGCAAGCCATAAAGCACAAAAGGAAAACTTTAACCTAGTCGGATAATCCACTG
>JBCCYD010000438.1:0-5230 GCA_039190385.1 Cyanobacteria bacterium P01_F01_bin.143
CTATAATCCAAGCTATGATGTCTATGGTTCTGGAGGTAGCAATGGTAGGGTCTGTACCAGATCGGCTAGAGGTCGTTTGTCTTTAAGAACTGGGCCGGGAAGAGGCTACTCTAAAGTTAAGGAAATTCCCAATGGTCACATAGTGGCTTTGCGTAATGGAGAATATGCTACAGATGGTTTCTACTGGTGGTATGTCTCTCACAATGGTTCTAATGGTTGGGTAAGAGCAGACTATGTATGTGGTGATCCACAATAAATTAGTGCAAAATTAAATTTGCAAGTGACAAGATTGTAGGATGCCAAATTTCAATATCAGTATTATTATTCCTGTTCTCAATGAGGCAAAAAATATTAGAAATACATTGGTATTCCTACAAGAGAGAATTGGTGATTCTGGGACAGAAATTATTGTTGTCGATGGAGGAAGTAAGGATCAAACAGTTGCGATCGCGCAATCCCTAGATGTCATCGTCATTGAGTCTGTTAAACCTGGAAGAGCTAATCAAATGAATGCAGGTGCTGCTATTGCCACAGGAGATATTCTCTTATTTCTCCATGCAGATACCAAGTTACCTCATGATTACGCTGGGTTAATTATCAATACTTTAGCTAAACCGAAGGTCATTGCTGGGGCCTTTGAATTAGCAATTGATAGTCAACAGAAATCTTTACGATTTATCGAGGCAATGGTTAAGATGCGATCGCATTGGTTTTCTCTACCCTATGGTGATCAAGCATTATTTATGAAACGCTCAACTTTTGAAAATGCGGGTGGCTTCCCTGATCTGACAATTATGGAAGATTTTGCTTTAGTTCAACAATTAAAACGTCAAGGAAAAATCGCGATCGCACCTGCTGTGGTGATAACTTCTTCCCGTCGTTGGGAAAGATTAGGAGTAGGTAAAACTACAATCATTAATCAATTAATGATTCTGGGATATTATCTAGGAGTTTCTCCTGATAAGCTAAAGAAATTTTATTCTAATAGGAAATAAGGTTTAAAGCTTAATAACTTGATAGCTCAGAAATTGCCAATATAATTAAGAAAAGAAAAAAGCTAATTCAACTGAGGATATAACTATGTTTGAACGTGCAGCAATTTTTTCCGCTTTACTTATCCTAATAATGTTTTGCGGTGTTAGCTTAAAATATTATGACAGCTTAGGTTTAGAACCGATAGGTATCACCATCCAAAAACAGATTGGCTTAAAGTAGAAACTAATTTGAAGCTAATCTATTACTAATATTTTTATTGATAAGGACATAATTCGGGCAAATTAATAATGTCACCTGTTTTTTTGGAAAAACACCATGACATTATATAAAGACAAATATCGTATAGAATCAACACGATTGCCTCATTACGATTATTCTCGCAATGGTTACTATTTTGTCACTGTTTGCACTCACCAAAAACATTGTTATTTCGGGAAAATTGTGAATGCTCAAATGCGATTATCCCAGGTAGGAAAAATTGCTCAAAAACATTGGCAGGATATTCCCAATCATTTTAATGGTGTTTATATTGATGAATATGTCATTATGCCAAACCATGTTCACGGAATTATTGTAATTAATCAATCCTGTAAATCCCATAAACCCGGTCAACCCGACCAACCCGGTAGAGACGTAGCATGCTACGTCTCTACAAACAATACGAACAATATAGATAATGATGATTTATATCAAAAAATGTCTAGATTATCACCAAAATCTGGTTCGTTAGGAATAATTATTCGCTCGTATAAATCATCTGTTACTAGATGGTGTCGTCAAAATGATGATGATATTTTTTGCTGGCAACCAAGGTTTTACGAAAATATCATTCGCGATGAAAAATCTTTAAATAATATTCGCAGATACATTATTAATAATCCTAAGAAATGGTTAGAAGATCAAAATTATGTAGATTAAGAATAAAAACATTATGGCAAAATGGGATTTCAATCCACCACCAGAATCTAGTTTAGGCGATCACGAAGTACTCTTAGCAGGTAATCATCTACAAGGCAAAAGAATTGCTTTACTCATTACAGGAAGTATCGCAGCTCTTAAAGCACCGTTAATTGCTCGTCATTTACGTCGTCAAGGTGCCGATGTGGTGGCTTTTGCCTCTAGTGAAGCCCTTCGCTACACCACCATTGACGCTTTAGAATGGAGCACCACGAATACTGTAATTACCAAATTAACAGCGGCAGCAGAGCATCTAAGTGACGAAAATCCTTTTGCTGCTTATCTTGTGGCACCTGCTACCTACAATACGATTAATAAAATTGCCGGTGGCATTGCTGATGGAGTGGTTACTTCTAGTATTGCTTCGGCGATCGGCAGAATGGAAAGAGGAAAAACTAAGGTGCTAATTACGCCTACTATGCATGGCAGTTTGCATAATTCAATTTTGACTGCATCTCTGCAAAAGTTACAAGCGATGGGAATTGAGTTTATTCCACCTTTAGTGGCCTATGGTAAAAATAATCTGCCTGCCGAAGCCGCGATCGCGAGCGCTGTTTGTCGCGCAGTTAGCAACTCACCTCTTAAAAACATCCCGATTCTAGTAACAGGTGGTGCGACTCCTGTGCCAATTGATAACGTAAGGCGTATTACGAATCGTTTTACAGGAACTTTGGGCGGTAATATTGCCGAAGAATTATATTACCAAGGCGCTAATGTAAAACTTATTCGGGGGCAGGGTAGTTATGTTCCTCCTGATTATTTACCCCATCAAACTATTAATAGTTACGAAGAATATAAAACGACAGTAATTGAAGAATTAACTCAGAATAAATATAAATTTGCGATCTTTTCTGCTGCGGTGGCAGATTATCAATTAGCTGAAGTTTTTCCCGGCAAAATTCCTAGTGGTGGCGCTTTGCAAAGTATTAATTTAGTGCCAACAGCCAAAGTTATTGCCGAAGTGCGAGCAAGGTTTCCTGAACTTTATATGGTGACTTTTAAGTATCAGGAAAATATTACCCATGAAGAACTAATGGCGATCGCGAATCAAAGATTGCAACAAGGTTATCAAATGGTGGTAGCTAATCGTGGAGAGGAAAAAGGAGAAAATGGTGAACAAATTGCTTATTTAGTAACTTCGGACAAATCACCTATTAAGGCTATGGGGAAAAAAGAGATTGCGATCGCGATCGCTAATCAGTTATCAGTTATCAGTTAGCAGTCATCAGTTTTATTTTTATTACATCTTCGGAAAGATATGGGAATTATAGAATAGTTGTATAGACAACAATTGAAGGTAGAAATTAGATTTGCTAATTCTCTCTTAATTCTTTAAATATGAGTCTTTTTACTTATGAATAATAGTAACAATCCTGAGCGACCACAAAGAGCATCAGGTAGTGCTGTCAAACTAGCCCTATCAAATGTTGCAGGGAATTTAGCCCTAGCATCTGCGATTACCATGTCCTTGATTGGGGGAATGGTATTAGTTTTGGTTTTAGGTTTGGTTTTGATTACAGGAAGTGAAAATCCTGGCACAGGACTTGCGATCGCAGTGGCTATCACTCTTGTCTTTAACATCGCAGCATTTTTTATCTCTCCCTGGATCATGGACTTGAGCCAAAAATGGCTTTACCAAACTCGTTGGGTTTCGATCGCAGATATTGCCCGACTCAGTCCGGAAACCGCTGAAACAATCAGAAAAATCTGTCAGGACAAAAAACTCAAACAACCCAGACTGGGTATTATTGATGATCAAAATCCTACTGCCTTTACCTATGGCTCTCTGCCCAATAGTGCCCGGTTGGTAGTTAGTCAGGGTTTATTTACCTATCTCGAAGACGAAGAAGTAGCTACTGTCTATGCCCATGAACTGGGTCATATTGTCCATTGGGATTTTGCCGTGATGACTGTAGCTTCGACGATGATCCAAATCTGTTATTTGATCTATGTCTTTGCCCGTCGTATGGGTCGAGGCGGTAGTGAAAAAATCAGAGATGCCATGCAGACCGCCTCACTAGTGGCCTATATTTTCTATGTCATTGGGTCCTATCTTTTGCTCTATCTATCGCGAACTAGAGAATATTTTGCCGATCATTTTGCCGCTGAAACTACCGGCAATCCCAATGCTTTATCCCGTGCTTTAGTCAAAATTGCCTATGGTATTGTCGAAGAAGGTAGCAGACAAGAAGAACCCAGTCGTTTACTCGAAGGCACCAGAGCTTTGGGTATTTATGATGCTAAGGCTGCGACTTCGACAGGAACTGCTTATCGGATTGCTTCCTCTCCTGACAAAATTGGTCGGGTTTTCCTTTGGGATATGTTTAATCCTTGGGGTTGGTGGATGGAGTTAAGATCCACTCATCCTTTGACTGGGAAACGTGTTCGAGCTTTAAGCACCTATGCAGAGCAATTAGGGTTAGCCATTGAATTCGACATGGGAAAAATCATTGGTGAGGGCAAATCATTAAACAAAAAACGTCTTTATGGTAGCTTTTTCTGCGATTTATTCCTCTATAGTTTAGAATTTGTCGGTTTGGTTTCTGGTTTTATCATCGGTATCGCGATCGCGGGAGCTACTAGCAATGGTCAATTTGCCCTAGCTTGTCCTGTAATTGGTTTGGGTCTGGGAATTGTTATCAAAGCTTTGGTAATGTTTCCCAACTACGATCGCGCCAAAGCAACAGACGTTCTGGAGTTAATGTCTGATCCTTATGCGAGTCCGCTGCGGGGTCAACCAGCTAAATTACAGGGAAATTTAATTGGTCGTGGTCAAGCAGGTTACAAATTTGGTTCTGATCTGAAATTGCAAGATAAAACAGGAATGCTCTATTTACGTTATTCTTCCCGTTTTGGCCCAATTGGTAATTTCTTATTTGGCATGAAACGAGTCCAAAGTTTAATTGGTTCGGGTGTGAAGACAAAAGGTTGGTTTCGTCGGGGTGTTGCACCTTGGATGGATTTAATTCAATTGGAAACAGATTCTGGTACTGTCGTTAAAAGTTATCATCGCTTTTGGTCATTTTTACTTGGTGGCGGCGCGATCGCTTTTGGCTTATTTCTCGCTTTAGCATGAGACACTGATGAACTATGGATCTCAAATGTCTAGTGATCAAGGTTTTTACCTACAATAAAGTTCATAAATATGAACTTAAGGTAAACTTCCTAATCTATTTTGATAAAGATTATGACAAATAGATCACAAATTACTTAGTAGGACTTCTCAGTATTAATTTTGTTTGTTATCTTGTGGATGGTTACAAATTAATAATTTCTC
>JBCCYD010000439.1:0-5222 GCA_039190385.1 Cyanobacteria bacterium P01_F01_bin.143
AATTTCATGACTCTTTAATTGATGCCATTGTGTTTCAATTTCATTCATTTCGGAACAATAAGGAGGCAAGAAAAAAAGTAATAATCCCTGCTGTGACCAACCTTGCCAACAAGCACGAACCTCTTTACTTTTATGTATGGGGCTATTATCTTGAACAATCACAGTCAGCTTTCGGGTTGCTTTAAATTTAGCTTCTGCTTTATCAGCTATCCAATTCATGACTTTAATATAGCTTTTGCCATTAAAACCCCTTGAGCCAAAGCATATTCAAAGCTTTTTCCTTCTTGCCATAAACCAATTATGCTAATTCTCGACCCATATTTTTTTGGGGTTTGTGCCATTAATTTTTGCTGGCCAACAGGACTATAGCTATAGCTAACGGGACTCCACAAACAGAATCCTGCTTCATCTAAATACTTGAGGTCAATATATCCTGCTTCTGCCGCCATTTTCAGTGACTCTAAGTCAGCTTTTTTAAGCTTTCTTAGTTGTTGATTTTGCTTTTTCTTCTGGCTTTGTCTCGTTCTTTTCCAACGATTTTTTTTTGTTAGTATTCTTCTCAAGCGATCGCTACTTAGCGCTACTTTCCTTTCCTGCTTCAGTTTCCGAGCTAGCTGAACACTGTTATAAGTTCTTTGTTCTTCTCTCAGACAAGTTTCAATGTATTCAATATCTTCTGCTGTCCACCTCGGTTTTGCCCCTCTACCTTTAGCTTCCCATAGTCCTGCTAAACCCTTATTTTCCCAGCGTCTAATTGTCGCTCTTACTGTGTGTTCATGACAATTAAATATTTTGGCAATTTCCGGTACATTTCTACCTTGGGCATTTAACTTTAGCATCTGTGCTCGGTTGCGAGTCCGATATGGAACTGAGCTGGCCTTCTGTAATTCTGCTAAAGTCTCTTCTTCTGATAGGCTTAGTTTAATCCTTAACGGTGCTGGCATTTTTTTCTTCTTCTCTCATCCATCTCATTTTATATTTAATTACACACACCTACTTACATAATAAAATAGCTACCTCATATTCATTACTAATTATGTTTCAGTAATTTCCTAAAAGATCTCCCTAACCAATGATAAAACCCATCAACATAGATAAACAACACAGGAAACACCACCAAAGTCAATAAAGTAGAAGTTGTAAAACTACCAATAACTGCGATCGCCATAGGACTTCTGACCTCGCCATCAGCACCCAATTCCAAAGCGATCGACATCGTCCCCGCGATCGCGACAGCGACTAACGAATCAAGCATATTATGAAAAATGTCGCCAATTGGCAACAAAATAGTAACTGTATACTAATTTAGCGATCGCTCTAGCAAAAATCAAAAATGAGAACCAATGGTTCTCGCTAATTATGCTTAAGAATTTTCCTAAAAGATTTGCCTAACCAATGATAAAAACCATCAACATAGGTAAACAACACAGGAACTACAACCAAAGTCAATAAAGTAGAAGTTGTAAATCCACCAATAACCGCGATCGCCATAGGACTACGAACCTCACCATCAGCACCCAACTCCAACGCGATCGGCATCATGCCCGCAATCGTCGAAATCGAAGTCATCAAAATCGGTCTTAAACGGGAAACCCCTGCTTCCACAACCGCCTTAAACTGAGGCTTTCCTCGCTCAATTCCCGCCAAAGCAAAATCTACCAACAAAATCGCATTCTTCGTCACCAATCCCATCAATAACACAATACCAATCAAAGCAAATAAACCTAATTCCTTTTGCGTCACCAATAATCCCATCAAGGCTCCACCCACCGATAACGGCAAAGCAACCAAAATAGCCATCGGATAAAAGAAATTGTTATAAAGCAAAACTAAAATTGCATATATGCAAAGAATTGCCAAAGATAACGCACCCAAGAAACGACCAAAAATATCTCGCATAATCTTGGCATCTCCTGACGGCTCCTCCCGTACTTCGGTTGGCAACGGACTCATCGCTGGTAATTGACGAACTTGATCTACCGCATCACCGAGGGAAATCCCCTCTAAATTCGCCTCCAACGTCACCCGACGACTGCGATCAAATCGCTGAATTTCTGCTGGCCCACTACCCAAACGAATAGTCGCCACCGCATCTAAAGGAACTAAAGTCCCGCGATCGCTCGGAACTCGCAGATTTTTCAGATTATTAATATCTTGACGTTTGGCAGGATCGATTTGTACCCGAATTGGAATTTGGCGATCGCTGAGATTAAACTTAGCTAAATTAAAATCATTATCCCCAATAGTAGTCAAAGAAGCCGTCCGCGCGATCGCCTGAACCGAAACTCCCAAATCCGAAGCTCGTTGGGGATCAGGTTCAATGATAATTTCTGGGCGCACCAAACTAATACTCGAACTAATTTCTACCAACCCAGGAATTGAACCCATTTGAGTTTCTAACTCTTTAGCCGTCGCTTCCAGAACTACCGGATTATCACTACGCAAAATTAGAGACAAATCCTTGGCACTACCTCCCGCCCCTTGACTGCGAAAACTAATTCTCGCTCCGGGGATTTTGGCAAACTCGCCCCGCATCTTTTGTTGCCATTGAGCTTGTTCGAGATCTCGTTCGTTTTTCGGCACTAGGTTGACAAAAATCTGAGCCGAATTTATCTCATCATCATCACCCGAATAGTTGAGGTAACTACTAACTAATGGATCATCTTTGAAAAGAGCTCCTAGTTGTTTAGTAATGTCTTCCGTATCTTGCAATCGTGAACCCGGGGGCAGTTCAACTAGTACCGTACTTAAACCTGTATCCCCTGCACTGAATAAACCTTTGGGGATAAAAGGAACCAATTGCAAGCTGCCAATGAAAAACGCGATCGCAAACAATAAAGTAGTAATGCGATGACGTAAAGCCCAGGTTAATAAAGAACCATAGGGACGACGCCGAGAACCTTGATTAGCCACATCGGCCGCATTAGGAATCGGTTTAGATCTTAAGATATAAGCACTCAACATTGGAGTTACAGTACAAGCAACCAAAGTTGAGAACATTGTCGAAACCGCAACTGTTACCCCAAAAGGTTGGAAAAATTGTCCTGGGACACCACCCATAAAAGCCACAGGAATAAATACGGCCACAATTGTCGAAGTAGTTGCCACCACAGCTAAACCAATTTCTCGCGAACCATCCAAAGCTGCTTTAAGAGGAGTTTTGCCCATTTGTAAATGGCGATCGATATTTTCCAACATACAGATCGCATCATCAACCAAATTCCCGATCGCTAAAGCCAGAGCCAGCAAACTCATACCATTGAGCGTATAACCAAGAAGTCGCATTACCCAAAAAGTGGGAATGATTGATAAAGGTAAAGCTGTTCCTGTGATTAGAGTACTGCGCCAATCTCGCAAAAATACTCCGACAGTGATTACAGTTAAAATGCAACCAAACATTAGAGTGGTGATAGTGCCGTTATAGGAACCACGAATATCATCAGCACGGGTGAAAATTAACTGTAATGTAATGTCTTCGGGTAAGGTCGGCTCTAATTCTGCTATGCGTTGCCGAATTCCTTCTTCTACGGAAACTAAAGTACTGCCCGTACTGCGTTTAACCGCAAAAGCAACTACTGGTTCTCCATTAAGATAAGCGGCCTGAGTTGGTTCGGCAAAAGCATCTTCTACTGTCCCTAGGTTATTGAGCGTAACTGTATCCCCGTTACTGAGGCGAATGGGATATTGTTGTAACTCTCGAATTGTTTTAGCACTTCCTAAAGTCCGAATATTTTGTTCATTGCCACCGATTTGAATTTTTCCTCCAGCCAGATTGATATTAAAATCACGAATTTGCTGGTTTACTTCGGTAGCAGAAATGTCATAGGCTAGCAGGCGATCAGGATCTAAATCAACTCGAACTTCGCGATCGACCCCTCCCCAACGATCTATTTGTCCAACACCTTCAACATTCAGTAACAGCGGAATTAGGGTTTTATCGACATAATTACTGAGGTTTTCAACCGAGCGATTCTCCGATTGAACTGCATAGGAAATAACTGTTCCCCCAGAAAAGGATAGTTTCTGGACAATTGGTTCATTAATATCTTGAGGTAATTCGGGACGAATTTGAGCAATCTCGTTTCTTACTTCATTGACTGCTTGATCAGCATCTGTCCCCAGTTCAAAATTGATGATAGTGGTAGAATTTCCTTCGGTAACAGTAGAAATCAACTCATCGATATCATCTAGATTGGCTACCGCATCCTCAATTATCTTAGTTACCTGATTTTCTAATTCTGTAGGGCTAGCACCCCTTTGAGTAACATTAATGCTAACTACAGGAACATCAATATTGGGAGTGTCATCGATGCCTAAACCGAAAAAGGAAGTTATGCCAATAATTCCTAGGATTAAGAACATGACAATAGTCGGAACTGGTTTTTTAATCGACCAAGCAGAAAGATGAAAAGACATTATATTATCTTGGGGGATTAGGGATTTAGTAGAAGAAAAATAAACTAAATATTAAGACATTCCTAACTAATGTAACAAATTATTAATCAATATAACTATGACTGACCAACAAACTCTCGACGCGATCGCGATAATGCCTAGTAATGGAGAACCGCCAAAATACCTATTGCTAATGCTTCATGGCTGGGGTGCAAATTATCAGGACTTAGCTCCTCTAGCTCAAATGTTAAATCTCCCTGACTTTGGTTTTTTGTTTCCCAATGCACCTTTTGAACATCCGCAAATGCCTGGGGGCAGGGCTTGGTACGATTTGGAAAATATGCCCCATTGTAAGCAATTGATTCAAAGTCGAGAACTGTTAATTAATTGGTTATCTTCTCTAGAAGCTAAGACAGGAGTCCCCATGGAGAGAACTATTATGGCAGGATTTTCCCAGGGCGCAGCAATGACTCTGGATGTGGGGTTAACTTTTCCTTTGTTGGGCTTGTGTAGTATGAGTGGCTATCTGCATTATGAGCCAGGGGAGAAGGCTGGGGTTGAGGTTGATGAAAGAAGTTTGATTATTGAGACAGAAGAGATTAATCGTTCTTATCCGAGTAAGCTGGCTCCTACTTTGATTGTTCATGGAAAGCAAGATCCTGTGGTGCCGATCGCGGCGGGAAGACAGGCGAAGAAGAAATTAAGCGCGATCTGTGTTGAGGTTGAATATCATGAGTTTGATATGGGACATGAAATTCCCATGCCTGTTTTAGAAGTGTTACAAAATTTTATTGATAGTTGCAAATTAAGGTGAATTTATATTAGCT
>JBCCYD010000440.1:0-5206 GCA_039190385.1 Cyanobacteria bacterium P01_F01_bin.143
CAATTTGTATTATTCTATTTTTAGTTCTTGAGTTAATATCTTATTGATTGCTTCTGGAATCGCTTGAGGTTGAGCATCATCAGGAAAAGATACTCTTTGGCGATCTAAAATTGGCAGTAAAAATTTATGAATAAATCTTTGAACTAAGCGAATAGGTAATGGTCTTAGATGATTGGTAAATTGATATTTTGGTAACTCTTGACCTTGCTCCCAATATTGAAGCTCAGGTTTATCATTACTAACAATAAATTGTCGCCAATCTTGTTGCGACCAGTGATGCTCTTCTGGGCTCGACCAATTTTTGCGATTAGAATCATCAGCCATCATAATTGCTCGCAGACAGCAGCGACGTTCTAGTTGAATAGGATCTCGATGGGGATAGTGGCGAATAGGAAGTCTTTCTTGGGCAACAAAACCTGCATTGATTGGAAAAGAACAGTTTATCGGCCATTTCATAGTGCTGCGATAACGACATAATCTCGGTTCACTATAATAGCTGGGAATATAATAACGACGACGTTGGGCGATAGACTTTTGTCTATCGGTAATGTTTTCATCTCCTCGCTGCCATGCTGCTACTTCTTTTTGGGTAAGGCGAAAATCATAGTACTGATGATAGACAATGGTTTCATGGGTTTGCAGATGGTTTTTGACGAATTCTGGTGGCAGAATATGGTGAAATTCGTCTGCATCTACTCGTAAAAACCAATCACCATCTTGCATTTGCTGGCGCGCGCAGTGAAACATATAGCCTCTAAGCTTAGTTTCTGAGTAATATACTGGTTCTTTGCGCAGGGGAATTATTTGCTTTTCTTTGTGAGCAATATCCTGAACTATTTCCCAGGTCTCGTCAACACTGCCAGTATCAAATACATAAATTTTATCTGCCCAAGTTAACAAATGTTCCAAACATTGTTGGATGATGTCTGCTTCGTCACGAATAGGAAGTAACGCGTGAAATTTCATTTTCTGTTAATTATTTTCTGAATTTAAAAAGTTGTCATAAAGATCTAATTTTGCCAGGTAACTGGCTGAGGATTTTTTCGAAGCTGGAAATATTGTTTAATGACAGAAAGCGAAGTTGGATCACGATAATTACGATATAACCACATTTGCTGTGGAATATAGCTTAGTCCAAGAAGGATCCCCGAGTAACGTTTATTTCTAATGGCATAGATAATTCTGTTACCAATCTGAAGTAAGGTTTTACCCCAAATAAACCAAGGGTAGCGAATAAAAGCAAGTAGAGCAATATTGGCAATACTAGCAGCATTAATATTAGTATTTTTGTGATGATTATAAGAAGTATTGTGATACACTCTCAACCATTCTGTTTGTAAAATTTTACGTCCTTTTGCATATAATTGGATTGCCAGGTCTGATTCTTCTGCACCGTATGCTAAGGGAAGTTTTAGATAGCCGTCGGTTTTTAAGAAATCACTTTTTTTATAGGCACAACCACAACCAACAAAAGAAGCTGTCCAACTTGCTTTTTTGATTGCTTCTTGTATTGGGCGATTTTGATCGTAAATTGCTGTGGCGATTATTGAGGCTTCTGGATAAGAATTGAATATCTTTATCAAGCGTCCAAAGTAATCAAAATCATAGGGATAAGAATCATCGTCAAAACTAGCTACGATCTCATTTTTAGCAATAGTAATGAGACGATTTCTGCCACCTCCTGGTCCAATATTTTGATCACTTTTAATAATTTTGACATTTTTAAAATTATCTCTCACAATATTTTCACTCTGAATATCGTTGCCATCGATATGAACAATAATTTCATCTGGCAGGGGATCACATTTTAAAATCTGCTTGAGAGTGTTAACTAATATGTTAGAGCGATTAAAAGTGGGAATCACTACTGAGACTGGGCAACTACGAGATGAGCTGATAGTGGTCATAATATAAAGTCTAAAGCTAAGTTAAATATCATATTCAAGGCTTTTAAGCTCTTTTTTTGCTATCTTATTGAAAGAATCTATTTGCCTGGGATTTAATTGCTCTCGCCATTTACCTACAGTATTAGCCTTGATAGGCTTGTTTAGACGTTCGTGTCCACTGTGTTCATTGAATATTCTGGGATTAGAATATCCTTGTGTGGTAACTTGATGCGCGTAGAATTTTTCGCCAATAAAATCCATAATTTTGTGAGTTATTGCTTCTGGTTGATTAACCAAATCTTCATATCTAACATCTATTATTTGTGTATTTTTACCTTGTTTCTGACGAACTCTAATGGAGTCTCTCCAACGTTTTGCGTATTTTTCTATGGATTCACAATAAGGCAATCTACTGTAGGATACATAGCAATCTCGTCCATCTCTAATCAAATTGATAAATTTAGCGTTGGGGAATTTTTTTATTAAATAGCCAAGGTATATAGTGTGGATTGGAGATTTTTCTAAAAAACGACTTCCCCCATCTCTTTCGATCATAAATTTAGCAACATTATCGTAAAAGTCAACTAAATCTTGAGAATTGGATAATAACTCTCCAAATTCTTTTTTTGAAGGTCCCCCAAAATCAGATAAACGACTATAATTTTCTAGTTTAAAGACATCACGAAAGGTAAAGAAATAAGTTTCGTTATTAATAGCAGCAAAAGACGGATGAGCAGCAAGAATAGAAAATAATAAGGTAGTTCCACTTCTCGGTGCACCAATTACAAATACATGAGGACTATAAGAAATCCTTGCGCCATAACGCCAAACTAAATTTCTAGCAACTTGAAGTGGCTTAAGAAAACTCTGAATACGTTTGGGAGTGTAATAAGAAAAAATATTAAAGTTTAATACCATAGTTTATTTTTTTATTTGGTCAATTTTGTAATTGTTTTAATAATCTTTCCAAGTAATTCTGAAAACTTCCGTAAAGGGAACGCTCAATTGCTTGTTTAGTCAATTTTTGTAATAATTCTGGTTGCTCGCCCAGTAACGTCAGTTTTTCGACAATGGCATCAACATCTCGTATGGGGACTATATAGCCGTCGAGTCCATCTCTGACGATTGATCCCGTATTGGGAGTGGTAATAACTGGTAGTCCACAGGCGAGGGCTTCATAGGTTGCGATCGCAGATCCTTCACAGATCGATGGTAGTAAAAAGACATCCGCCCAAGCATAATGTTCTTGAATTTGCGATCGCGGCACTTGTCCGACTAATTCTAAATTTTCTTGTAATAAAGCAGCGGCTTGCTTGGAAACTCCAATTGGGCCAACCATGCGAAAGTTTGCCTGGCCTTTTAGTTTCTTTGCTGCTTCTAGTACGTAAGGAGAGCCTTTGCGCAATCCTACAGAACCGACAGTTAAGACCCGTAAAACTTTATTTGGTACTGTTTTCTCGGTGATCGTAAATGGAGAATTAACACCATAGGGGATTACTACGCAACGTTCCACTGCACCACCGGATTTGGCAATGCCATCGCGAACAAATTCTGAGCCGCAAATAATTTGGTCTGCCTGTTCCCATTCCTGTTGTTCTCGCTCTATATATTCCTGACGATATTCGTTATGGGGCTGAGTATGGGGCTGAGTATGGGGCTGAGTTGCTTTCCATTCAGGATGAAGTTCTTGTTCTTTCTTTAAAAGACAATATTCAATGGCATTAGGAGCAATTGTTTGCTCCATAATTGTTGTGAGACCTTCATTTTTTGCCGCTTTAAGTAATTCTAAACCTGCGGTATTGAAAGTATAGATTCCACTTCCCCTCAAACCTTGTTTTAGGATTAATTGGCCAAAAGTTTTTCCTGCCCACAGAAAAGTTTTCGTCACTTCTCTGATGTCATGAGCCTTTCGTAAACGTTGAGCATATTCCAAACCAAAACCTGCAAAAGCAGTAATTAACTGATGGGGAATCTGTTCTGGGATGCGACCAGTTAGACGTGCTAGAGATTTATTTTGTAATCTTGGAGGAATCAGCCTGAGATATTTTGGCCAGCCTTTAACTGCACAAATATCCGTATAAAAATGTTCCAGCATTCCTATCTGATGTAATATCCGAGGAATGGCATAGTGACCGCGAGCACCAAGTTGAGCGACGGTAATGTTAGATTGTCTAATCATGGTGTACATAGATAAGAAAGCCAAGCTTGCTTAAGGACTTGATAAGAATAGCGATTGAGATAATATTGTTGTAGTTGAACTTGGTTAATTTCTCCTTGTGCTAGTTTTTGGGTCATTTGCTTAACTCCCGTGACAAAAGCGCTGACTGATTGAAATTGATCAACCGCAGCATATTCTCTAGCTTGATTTGTCATCCAAGGTTCGGGAGCTACAACAATTGCATTCGGATTATCCGTTCCATAATCAGGAATCCCCCCAACGCCATAAGCGACGAAGGGAACACCACAAGCCATCGACTCCAATAAAACTAAAGGTGCACCTTCTGCCCCCACAGTAGGAAGTAATGTCAGATCATAACTACTGAGGAGATCGACATAGGCCTGACCTTCTGGATAACGACCAAAACATTTAACGCGATCGCCTATTCCCTGCTCATCAATATAGGCTCGAATTAATGATTCTTCCGGGCCCGTACCATGTATATGTAATTCACTCAAAACATCTTTGAGATCATCCCATTGCTGCACTAACCACAGAGCTTTTTTCCAAGGCGCTAGACGACTAAATAAAGCAGCCTTGGCTGTGCCCGACTCAACTTTTTTGACCATAGGCTGAGGTAAAGCCGCAGTGATCTCCAAAGGTTCTGGGATAGCTGGAATCGCTGGGACAGTCTTGCGCCATCTAAAATTTTCGGTAAAATTTTTCGCCACACCAGAAGATTGTCCGACGACATCATCAAAACACCATCTCACTCCCCAACGAGAATCTCGCCAACGACCCCCTAAACCAGACATGACCTCATGAAAAATACTTCTGGCTTTTTTCGGAAACAACCAAGGCAATAAACTTAGATACCAACTGGTTCCCACTCCAAAATAAATATCTGGAGCAAAACGACGAACCACTTTCGTTAATCCTCGAATCTGAATTATTTTGCGGAGAAAATAATTCAATGAATTATCATAATCTAATTGATGCACCTTAACCCCAATCTTATTCGCTTCATTCCAATTAAATCCTTTATTAGTAAGGGGTTGAGTTGTAATTATTAATACCTCATGCTGAGATTCTACTAAAGCTTTAGCTAGCCATCTAAGATGGCTTTGGATGCCTCCCTGACCAGAAATTGTGCCAAATAATA
>JBCCYD010000441.1:0-5201 GCA_039190385.1 Cyanobacteria bacterium P01_F01_bin.143
AAGAGATTCAAATATTCATTAAAAAACTGAAAAAGTTAGATAGTAATCCTCAAATATTATCAATAATAGATTATTTTACAATCGAGGACTGTCATTATTTAATTGAAGAATATATTTCGGGAAAAACTATCAAACAATTAATTGCTGAGGATGCGATCTTTTCTGGTGACACTATATTGAAGCTTATAGAAAATACTGCTGTAGCATTAAGTTTTTATCATCAAGAGGAAATTATTCACGGAAATATTAAACCTTCAAGCTTAATTCAGAGTCAAGATCAAGAGAAAATTATCCTCCGAAATTTTAATATTGTCGGGGATATAACTAATGATTTTTCTGATTATGGCATAGCTCAAAAAGATGCAGTTACTGATATTTATCATTTAGGGATGACTGCCATTTATGCTTTAACAGGAATTAACCCTCAAAAGTTAGAAAAAAATCCTCATACAGGGCAAATATTGTGGGAAACCAAGGCTCATGTTAGTTCTGGAATAGTTGCTTTAATTAATAAGATGATTTGCTCAGATCAAGATCAAGCTTATCAATCGACAGAGCAAGTGATTCGGAAAATAAAAAAAGTCAAATCGCGAGCTAAAATCCCTCTATGGTACCTCTATAGTATATTTGTTTCTTTGGGATTAATTGGTATTTTATTTATGGTTGCTCAATGGGGCCAAAGAGCAGCAATTTTAGAATTTTATAAGGCAGATATTATGTTGGAAGAGCAACAATATTGGAGCGCAATTGATTATTATGATGCAGGATTAAAGAAAATATTTAAGACTAAAAAACAAGTTAAAAATTATCAACAAGTTTGGCTCAAAAAGGCAACAGCTTTTAATAGGTTGGGAGAATATCAAAAAGCTTTAAATACTTGTAATAAGGCTTTAAAATATTATCAAAGCTATCAATTATGGAATTGTCGGGGATTGGCTTTAGATAGTTTAGTAAGATATGATGAGGCGGTTTTGGCCTATGATAAGGCGATCGCGCTGGAACCAGAATATCTATGGCTCTGGAATAATCGCGGGGAAGTTTATACTAAATTGGGAGTAGTTGACCAGGCGATCGCGGATTTTGAAAAAGCAATTTCTCTTAATAAACAGCAAAGCTTTGTGCCTTGGAATAATTTGGGTAAATTATATTACCAACAACAACAATACCAAGAAGCGATGATTCCCTACCAAAACGCGATCGCGATTAAACAAGATTATGTTCCGGCTTTAATTGGTTTAGGAAATTGTTATAAATCACTTAAAGATTATGCTCTGGCATTAGAAACCTATGAGCAAGTAATTAAGATTGATGATCATGCTTATGAGGCTTGGTTAGGTAAAGGTTTAGCTGAAGAGTCTTTACAAAAATATGCCGCAGCAGCGAAGACTTATCAGCAAGCATTAAGTATTAAAGAAGACCAAGAAAATGGAGAAGTAGTAGAACAAGCTTTGCAGAGAGTATTGGATGAATTGAAAATTGAAAATTGAAAATTAAAAATTGAGAATTGAGAATTCTAGCTCTGTTATTCTTAATTAAGAGCTAATAAGAATAAAATCGTAAAGTGATCGCGCTATGTTTGAAAAGTGAAACGCGATCGCAATACTAGTAGCGCGATTAGAGAATTAGGCCGTAAATTGTCAACTCTTAGCTAAAATGATAAGTTATTATTAGTCTATTATTTTAGAGTGATTCTAGTGTAAATCAAACTCAAGTTCAAGTGAGGAGATGGCTAAGAACTGGGCAATCTGCATTGGCATTAACTATTATGAAAATCTGACGGATCTCAGGTTTGCAATGCGGGATGCCGAATGTATGAAGGATTGGTTTGAAAATGAGGCAAATTTTGAGAAGGTTTATCTGTTTACTGACAATTCCCCACCAATTACTGATGGTTCTCAGTCTTTTTCTTCTCAGCCAAGCTATGGAAGGTTGATCAGATTTTTAGAAAGTCGCTTTAATAATAAATTTTTATCAATAGAAGATAATTTATGGTTTTTCTTTAGTGGGCATGGAATCCGTTACGGAGATCGAGATTATTTGATGTTATCGGATAGTAGTGTCATAGGAGATTTGATTGAGAAAACAGGGATTGCTTTCAATTATGTAACGGAGCGACTGAAACGCAGTGGTGCTGGAAATGTGATTTTTATCACGGATGCCTGTCGGAATGAGGGAGCGTCAAAAGGTTTGGGTGTAGGAGAAGAAAGATATCAAGGCGTGATTAGTA
This sequence comes from Cyanobacteria bacterium P01_F01_bin.143, assembly GCA_039190385.1. Classification (GTDB taxonomy): domain Bacteria; phylum Cyanobacteriota; class Cyanobacteriia; order Cyanobacteriales; family Xenococcaceae; genus Xenococcus. The sequence continues at coordinate 2,228 of JBCCYD010000441.1, forward strand.
TCGCCTCATGTAGTCCATCAGAAAGATCGTTTGAGCTAGAGGAGAAACAACAGGGCTCATTTACCTATGCGTTGCTAGAATCACTGCGGATAACAGGCCCAGGAAATTGTGCAGTAGTAGAGCGGTTAGACCAGCGGCTAAGACAAAGGGTTCCAGAGCTAACTAGACAATATAAAAAGCAGCAGCAAACACCTTATATAATTGCAGAACCAATTGCTAAAACCAATTTAATTCTGTTGCCTTCACAAGCAACACTAAAAGATGTATCCGCTCTGAGAGATGAGGCATATAGAGCAGAAAATAACCAGGATTTGGAGTTGGCAACAATATTTATGACTCAAATATTAATTGCGTCTCCAGCAGATCCCGATGCTTTAGCATGGTTTAAAAGAACCTGGTCGGAAGAGTTGAAATATAAGCATAAAGCTGAGATTCGAGGGCTAGAAAAATCTCATCAGGGGAAAATTCGGGAATTAGAACAATCGTTTCAATCAACAATTAAACAGCTAGAGCAAGAATTATCTGATGAGCGATCGCAAGCGGCTCAAAGACTGGAAGAGAAAGAGCAATCTCTTAATCAGCAACTTCAAGAGAAAGAACAATTAAAGCTAGATTATCAAAAACAAAAACAGGAATTAGAACAATCGTTTCAATCAGCAATTAAGCAGCTAGAGCAAGAATTATCTGAAGCGCGATCGCAAGCAGCTCAAAGACTTAAAGAGAAAGAGCAATCTCTTAATCAACAACTTCAAGAGAAAGAACAATTAAAGCGAGATTATCAAAAACAAAAACAGGAATTAGAACAATCGTTTCAATCAGCAATTAAGCAGCTAGAACAAGAATTATCTCAAGTGCGATCGCAATCGACTCGAAGACTTGAAGAAATAAAGAGATTACAGCGACAGAATAATGCTGTGACAAGACCATTATCAATACATCGAAGAAACTTTTTGAAATGGGCTAGATTAGGAGGTGCAAGTTTGGTAACAGCAGTTGTAGCTCGTGAAATATTTAAAGCGCCTCCGTCTGTTCTTATAGTGAAACTAGAATCTTTTGAGTTTGACACTGTAACGATAAATCAAAAGGGAGAGATAATTGAGACCTCTAACAAACAGGCTGAGTTCTTTAAGGAAGACTTGGGAAATGGTGTCATCTTAGAAATGGTTTCTATTCCTAGCGGTAAATTTATGATGGGAACAGAAGACGAGGAAATAAAAAGACTGGTTAAGAAATTTAATTGGGATGGATATCGGAGAGAGAAACCACAACATGAAGTAACTGTTCAACCTTTCTTTATCGGAAAATTTCAGATCACTCAGGCACAATATCAAAAAGTAATGGGGAAAAATCCTTCTAATTTCCAAGATGAAGACCTTCCAGTAGAGCAAGTTTCTTGGAATGATGCAGTAGAATTTTGTCAAAGATTATCGAAACAAACAGGTAAGGAGTATAGATTACCCAGCGAAGCGGAATGGGAATATGCAGCTCGTGCGGGAACAACTACCCCATTTTATTTTGGAGAAACGATCACTAATGATTTAGCGAATTACAGAGGGACTTCTACCTATGCCAATGAATCCAAATGGGAATATCGAGAAAAAACTACGACCGTAGGAACTTTTCCTCCTAATGCCTTTGGTTTATACGATATGCATGGGAATGTTTGGGAATGGTGTCAAGATGACTGGTATAGTAACTATGAAGGCGCACCAATAGACGGAACTGTACGGGGTTCAAAAACTGGTAGCAAAAAAGTAATACGTGGTGGTTCCTGGGTCAACAGTCCTAGTCGCTGCCGCTCAGCGTATCGCAACGCCGATACTCGCGATGACCGTTACAGCACTCTCGGTTTTCGTGTTGTTTGCGTCGCCTCCAGGACTACATAGCTTTTCTTGAACTTCTGCCCTTATCAGTAAGAATGTATAACTGCTAAGTTTCATCATACAGTTCTTGAAGCATAGATACTGAAACGTTCAAACCTTGTTTGAGAATGATTTCCAAGTACTCTCCAAAAGATTTGGGAGGATTTTTGAGCCTTTGCTGACATATTTTTGCTGCTGCTACGACCTTTGAAGGTTTGAGATCGACTAGATCAGAAATGAAATCATCTGGATGCTGAGCCTCTATTTCATGCTCTTCTAGGGTAGATCGAGGAAAATCTTTCAAATTAGTTGTTACAATCACATCTACATTTCCTTTAATGGCTGCGGCTAAAACATGTCTGTCATCTGGATCAGGTAATTCAAGACTAGGAATTAGATATTCATAGTTAGTTACTAAGCAATCTCTAACATGGCTATTCATTAACTGTTTGGTACGAGTAAGCTGTTGTAGAGTTAAGTCAGAACGCTTCTTTAACAAATTCCTTATCCATTCATCGTGAATTTCTTCCGTCCAACGTGCTCTAAACAAATCGGTCAGTGCCAACTGCATTTAAAAATCTCTGAGCGGTGCTGGATAAAGTACACACGCATCATATAGCGCAGTGAAATTAGAAAGCATCTATTACTCATAACCCATATTCAATTCTTGAGCTTGAGCTGCTAATTCATCTAGAGCTTTTGACCTTTGGCTATCAGCTTTTTGTTTGTATTCCATTAAGTCGCTAAAACGAATACGACGGTGTCTTCCTACTTTTCGACAGGGAATTTCTTTTGATTCAATCAGCTTAATCAAGAAAGGACGGGAAACATTGAGAATATCTGCTGCTTCTTGGGTAGTCAATTCAGAGTGAATTGGTACTATGCTAACGGCATTTCCCTGAGCCATTTGCGACAAAATATCGACCAGAAGATAAAAAGTTGTAGCGGGAATTATGACATCTTGTTTTTGTCCATCTTCTTTGACTATTTTTAATTGAATATTAGAGGTGCGATCTCCAATCAAGGGAGCTAGAAGACGACTACTTTCTTGAGCAAGTTTGATTTCCTCTTCTGTGGGAATTTTTGTTTGATGGGGTTTATTCGCGATCGCC
>JBCCYD010000442.1:0-5196 GCA_039190385.1 Cyanobacteria bacterium P01_F01_bin.143
AAATCACTCTAGATATGCTATACGTTAATCCGAGTTTATTCTTGTCTTCGCGTCAATCATCGATAGCAAACTTAAAGGGAAATGGTATAAGTTGCTCTTCTGATGATAGTTGGTAAATAGCTTTTTGTATTTCCTCTAGGGTCATAAAATTCATTTATTTTCTATGTTTCTTCACTAGCAAAGCGAGTTTTATTTTGATTTCTATCAATTCAGCTTCTGCCGAAGTTAACCCAAGAAAATCACTGGTACCACCCACTGTCCAGCCTAGATTTTCAAGCTTTTTCTGTTTTTCAGAGTTCATACAATTATAATCCTCTTAGTCATTACAAACTTACTATAAGCGAGATAAAATCTCTAAAAATAATTGACTTGTGAGAAAAGCGATCACGTTATTGGTTTTATCTTTCGGGAGATCGCATTCAATTACGTTTTAACTGTTTCATCATCTGATTGGCAGACATTACGGGTATATTCGCTGTCTGAAAGTCTTGAAAATTGCGAGTAATAATCGCTTCTAGATTTTGTGCTTCAGCACATGCAATTTGCACTGCATCCTCAAAATCAGACGCATCAGAGTTGAGAGCAACTTCTAATATAGTTCTATCTACAGGACAAATGCTCAAGAGAGCAAGAGTTGTTGTGAGTATTTGTCTTGCTTGTTCAATGTTTTTTGTTTGACGCCTACAAATGTAGAATATATCAGTAACGCTAGAAGCTGTAATAAAACCTTCTATTTGTTCATTAGCAATTGCATAAAAAATCTCAGATGCATCTTGAAAAAATGGCTCCCGCTCCAGAAAGAAGTCAAGAATGATATTCGTGTCCAGCAAAACTCTCACTTAAGATATTTCTCCACCAGTCGTTCTTCTTTCATCAATTCAATATCAACATCTGTGGAGGTAGGTTGATCCGATTTCTTAAGACAGCCTCGCAGTTGGTTGACTAAGGAATGACGGTCAACGGGTTTTTCTTGTTGGGCTTTCATTGCTTGAACCAGATTATCCAATAGCGTGAGTTGCTCATCTGCTGATAGTTGGTAAATAGCTTTTTGTATTTCTTCTAGGGTCATAAGATTCATTTAAAGAAGATTTTCTTATAACTTTATTATCCCATTATTGATTGCTGATAATGAGATCGCGTTTAACTATACTCCCAACAAAACTGATTATCTTAATCTTTTGGCACTCCTTTATCAATAGCGAAGCATAAGCGTTTTTAAGCTAGCAAAGGGCGAAGAGGGCAAAAAAACGGTGCCTCGAACTATGCGAGATAAACGACCCTGCGGATTTTCAATCCGTTTACCCAGCTTCGTGTTTTGGACCAAGGAACGCGTACCAAGAGAGGGCAAAGAGTACTATGTAGTCCTCGGGGCGACACAGATAACACGGAAACCGAGACTGCTGTAACGGACATCGCGAGCATCGTCGTAGCGAAGCGCCGAGCGGCAGAAATTAGGAATGAAGAGCCAAGAACCACCACGTATTACTTTTTTGCTACCAACTCCTGAAATCCAAGCTCGACCATCGATAGGTGCGCCACCATAATCTTTATGAAAGTCATCTTGACACCATTCCCAAGCCTGACCATGCATATCGCATAAACCAAAAGTGTTAGGCCGAAAATTGCCTACAGTCGTAGTTTCTTTACGATGTTCTCCTTTTGGTTCACTAGCATAGATTTTGCTCGCATTATAATTAGCTAGCTTATCGGTAATGGTTTCACCATAGTAAAAAGGAGTCGTTGTAGTCGCACGACAAGCAAATTCCCATTGCGCTTCACTAGGTAATCTATATTCTTTGCCTGTCTGTTTCGATAATCTTTGACAAAATTCCACAGCATCATCCCAAGAAACTTTCTCAACGGGACGGTTACCACCTTTAAATTTAGATGGATCAGCTTCAAGATCTTGTTTGACTTTAGGCAAAGCAGCAACTGCCTGCCATTGACCTTGAGTAACTAGATATTTACCCATAAAGAAAGGCTGTACTGTTACTTCATGTTGCGGTTTTTCTCGTCTGTATCCGTCCCACTTAAATTTTTGAACTAGTCTTTCTATTTCCTGATCGTCAGTTCCCATGAGAAATTTACCACCTGGAATTGCAACCATCTCCAAGATGACCCCATTATTCAACTCTTCAGTAAAATATTGAGCTTGACGCCTTTCTCGTGTGACTTCTTTACCTCTATCATTTACTGTCACTACCTGAAAACCAAATTCTTTCAATTCAACTCTAGGAAGAGCAAGTACTGGCTGATGAATTACAGAAGTTCGCTGTTGAGGCAATGGATCAGAAATAATAAGTTGTTGTTGTGAGATATTGGTTAAACTTGGGATGAATTTATTCAGTTGTTGATCAAAAAGATATTTCAGATCTTTGATATCTTCATATGGCTTATAGAAATGCTCTAATTTGCCAAGTTTAGCTTGAAAATCAAAGACAGTCTGCATTTGTTTGGCTTGACTGGGAAGAATTGGTGATTCCTTAAAAAATGTATATATTAGCGGTTTTTGATTAAGTTTAAAAGTGGCAAAAGCTTTTTCAAATTCTTCTTCGGTATATGGCCCAACTTTGGTGTGGAAAAGACTAACAAAAACATCACAGTTCGCGATCGCCTTATTATATTCATCCTGTAACCGAGTCGGAGACATCGCATCGAGAAAATCTTCCCAAATCACCAATTCTAGGAAAATACCCTTTCTGATATATTCCTTATTCTTGCGGTTAATAAATATTTCAAATTGTTCGCGATCATCTTTCAGTTCAGAAGAAGAAGCAAGAAAGATTTTAATGATTTGAATATGGTCAACTTGAACAATTTCGAGATCTTTTTCTGTCATGCTTGACTCGTTACTATAATTCTTCTAAATAGATCGCGTCTGCCAAGATTTTATCGCGTATTAATGGATTAAGTACAGTGCTTTGAGCAACATCGACTTCACATCCCAGTAAATCAGACAGAGCGTGGATAAGACCGATAAGATCGAGAATAGATTGTTCTGGAGCGACGTCAACTAGAAAATCAACATCGCTATTTTCTGTTGCTTCTCCTCGTGCTACTGAACCAAAGACTCTAATATTTGGCGCATGATGAGATTGGGCTAGCGCCAGAATATCATTGCGATAAGCTTTTAATTCTTTTAAATTCATCATTAGAACTATTATTTTACTTATCTTAACTTAATAATTTATTCTATTGAAATTCAACCTGAGAAACAACCTAATCAAGAATATATTGTAACGGAATTTAAAGTTATGTTTCCTTTTGCACAAGAAGAAGATCGCCATAAGGTAAACTAGCCCTTACAACCGGAATTACGTTGGAGAACTACTCGCCGCCAAGGAGCGAAATAATTAAATGTCTCATAAGGTCAAAATTTACGATACTTGCATTGGTTGTACCCAATGTGTACGTGCATGTCCTCTGGATGTTTTAGAGATGGTACCCTGGGATGGCTGTAAAGCTGGTCAGATTGCTTCCTCTCCCCGTACAGAAGATTGCATCGGTTGCAAACGGTGTGAAACTGCTTGTCCTACCGATTTCCTAAGCGTCCGCGTTTATCTAGGAGCAGAGACTACCCGTAGTATGGGTCTATCCTACTAATAGAAAAACCAAGACAGCGAAATGGCAATTATATATGCTATTCATATTCCAAAATAAATTGTCGTACAACCTTAAAGATGTACTTTTATCGGGTATTAATTGGGGTTGTCGGCAATATTTTGTTTGATAGGTTAGATAATCAAAAATGTCATCATCTTATACAGACGATCAGATAATTGCTTGGCTGCGGGGTTTGTATACAGTAGCCTGGGCAGATGGACATTACGATCCCGAAGAAAAAGAAGTTATTAATCAATTAGCTACAGATTTAGCAAATCTAGATCACGATTTACCGTTAGAAACGATTACGCCAGAAGAATTAGCTACAAGTTTAGGCACAGATTCTGAGACAGGAGAAAACTTTTTAAGAACCGCAGTTTTAGTCGCGATCGCAGACGGTGTATACTCCCCTCCAGAATACGAACTTTTACACAAGTATTGCGCTGCCCTAGAAATTGAAACCACAGCCTTAGAATATCTTGAACATAGTCTTTGTCGACCAGAAGATCGAAATGAGGAGGTTGTCGAATCTACAATTCCCCAAACTCATCCTCGTCCAGATCTTCTCCAACCAATCAAACACTGGCTCAATAAAATGGAAATTCACGATCCTCGGGTTGCCCATTTTATCTGCCGTATGATTCCTCCCCAATGTCCCTTAGAAAGAGATATTAATCTTTTTGGGCGCAATCTTGCCCATATTCCCCCATTATGTAAGCTCAATCCCCTTTACGAAGAAGTTGTCGGTCTACGTTTCCGTGCCTTATCCTATTTAGCAGATGAATGTCACGAAGATATTTCTGCTTATATTTAGCTATTAGCTATTAGCCATTAGCCATTAGCAATGTAGTATTCTGAGAAAGAATTAAAAATCATCACTGCAAATCAAATATTTTAAACTTTCATGTATTACTACATTCATCAACATCTATTTTTAGTCCCTACTATCGGCATAATAATTGGAATCCTTTTTGGGGCTATGTTTCAAATAATAATTACTCAGCAAAGTGAGCAATGGAAACAGGATCCTGAAAACCCAGATGCTTTTAAATTGCAAGACCGCAACTTAATTCTTTCCTATCAAGGTATGTGCTTAGGTACTTGGATTTTTTTAGGTGGAGGATTATTACTATTTGGGTTTGGTTGGATTCCCTCTTTTGGTTTTGCTCTACTATTAACTATTGGTACTGGTGCTCTATTTTGGAAACAAATGAAAGAAATGTTTTGGGCAATTAAGCATAGTGGAGTTCAAGTCTTAGACTTAGACTCTTAGTAGGATTCAACTCCTAAATAAAAAAGGGTACAATTCAATCAGTTAGCAGCTATCAGTTATCAGTTATCAGGTCTCAATTGGGGATTGAACCCCCTCTTACGTGATTGCGTATGCTACTGATCACTGATAAATATTGTGCCCTTGCATTAAGACTAAGACTTGTACTCTAGGTTTTCGGTTATACTATCCAAAATATTTTTTTATTAACCATTCAGGAGGAATTATGCGCGCAGTACTAATGGCTGGGGGTTCAGGAACCAGATTAAGACCCCTAACCTGTGATCTTCCGAAACCAATGGTGCCTGTACTCAATCGCCCCA
>JBCCYD010000443.1:0-5195 GCA_039190385.1 Cyanobacteria bacterium P01_F01_bin.143
ATTTTTTACCATATTCTTTTTTTAGTGGGGGGGGGGGGGGGGGGGGGGGCGGCCGCCCCGCGGGGGGGGGGGGGGGGCCCCCCCCCCCCAATAGAAGTTATGGATTCCAATGAATATCTACGAAGCAGAAGTATTTATTTGAAAGATTAACAAATGCAATGGGATCACGACTAGTTCAACTTAAGGAATTGACAAACCATAGAGCGCAATAATCAATGGAGGAATAACCAATGTCATCAAGATAGTTAGCGGAGCGCCCACACGGATAAAGTCTGAAAACTTGTAGCCTCCTGCACCGTAAACCATCGTATTTGTTTGATAACCCAGCGGCGTCATAAAACTATTAGATGCAGCAAAGACAACCACAAACATAAAGGCTAAAGGATTGAGCTCTAAAGTGTTAGCTACTTCTACGGCGATCGGCAATAGTAGCACCACCGAAGCACTATTAGATAAAATCTCTGTGATCAACGCAGTAAGAATGAAGAAAAAAGTCAAGAGCCAATAACCAGGAAGATCACTTCCTAGTGCGACTAAATTACCTGCTAGCCATTGGGTTGTACCCGAGTTTTTCATTGCCACACCTAAAGGAATCAAACCCGCCAACAGAAAAATAATATCCCAGCGCACAGACTCATAGAGTTCACCAGGCTTTAGACAACCTGTAAGCACCATCAATAATACTCCAATGAGGGAACTTACCAGAATGGGCAGTATATTTAAAGCCGCGATCGCGACTACTCCCAAGCCAATAGCGACAGCAATCCCAGCTTTGTCTCGCCTGAGAGTTTTCAATTCTTTCTGGTCGATCACCAACATAGATTTGTTTGTTTGCAGTCCTGACAAACTTTGCCTAGAACCTTGCAGTAAAAGGACATCACCAAAACGCAAGGGAACTTTACTTAGTCGATTGCGCACCAGTTCCTCTCCCCGACGAATCGCCAAGACTGTAGCATTATAACGTTGCCGAAAACGTAATTCCTTCAACGTAGAACCGATAGAATTAGAGTTAGAAAGAATCAAAACTTCGGCAATCCCCTCTTCCTTTTCTGTCGTAAATTCGGCGACTAAAGGTTCACTGCCAAATTGAAAATCAGCAGGAAATATATCTATTCCTTTGGAACCCTTGATTTTAAGGATATCTTCCCGACCACTACGAACAGACAGAATATCTCCTGTCAATAAAATTTTATCCCCCAAAGGCTGGGGAAAGTGATAGTCGTGGCGAATGAGTTGGAGTACATCCACATCAAACTTTCGCTGGAGTTGGCTATCCCGTAGGGTTTGCCCTGCCAACTTAGAACGGGGCTTAATCACCAGTTCACAAAGATAATCTTTGAGTCCGTAATCTTGACCCATAACATCGCTATGAGGAGCTTTCCGAGCTGGTAGCAATCTTGGTGCAACTATTGTCAGATAGAGTAGGCCAAGCGTAGCCGTGACTAAGCTCAATTTCGTGAATTGAAATAAGCTAAAAGCGCCATAGCCCAATTGCTCAGACAAACCACTAGCCAAGACATTGGTGGAGGTACCAATCACCGTAATCATGCCGCCTAGGATAGAGACATAGGATAGGGGAATAAGTAGCTTAGAGACAGAAATTTTCTCTTTTTTACACCATTCCTCGACTACTGGGAGAAAAATCGCCACTACAGCAGTATTGTTAATAAATGCGGTGATTGGCCCCAAGATAACCCCCATAGCCAGAATTTGTTGATTTGAACGCTTTCCTCCATATTTCATTAGGAGATCGCTGAGAACACCAATTGCGCCAGTACGTGCAATACCAGCACTAATGATGAACATCGCCATCACAGTAATAGTAGCTGAGTTGCTAAAGCCAGAGATGCCTTCTTGGGGGGTAACGAGTCCGACCGTCATGAGCAATACCATGACTGCGATCGCGGTAATATCAATTGGTAGCCACTCACCAACGAAGCAGACAAGAGCTAGTACGACAATGGTGAGTGTGAGAAAGATATCCATAGCATTTACTCATTAGATGAAGTCCAAGTCGGGGTTTTGGGCCATGATTTCCGCAATTTGTTCGCTTTCTGAGGGCTGGTGGCCGAAGACTTCTCGGAGAAAACGACTATACTTCGTGTAAACTTGGCTAGAACCGTCGTCTTTCTCGACGATGAAGAATGGCGCTGCTTTTACCGAATGCTTTACAGCTAGATCCCATCCCTTGCTTGATGGCTTACGTTCGTCGGCAAAGACAATATTATCTATGCAATCTATCAAGCTCAATTTTTTTAGCTTTTCAAATACCTTGGCGGATTGGCGACATAAATTACCATCTGCCTTAATCTTTTTCACCATTGTGATATTCATCTTAGTTACCTCTTGATCATTATCTTAAATGTATAAATTAGATAGTGAATAGCTTATTTATTTGCCAAGTCCCGAACATTCATGGCATGAAAACCACATTCTTTTTTCTGGGCAGTTTCCCACCACCAACGACCTTCACGTTCATGCTGGTTGGGCAATACGGTTTTAGTACAAGGTTCGCAACCGATGCTGATAAAACCCTTTTCGTGTAGTTGGTTGTAGGGAACATCAAAATAGCGAATATATTCCCACACTTGATCAGAAGACCAATTGGCAAGAGGATTAAATTTAATTATTTTATGTTCTTCCGTTGAGAAAGCCATATCTAGCTGAATGACTGGTATGTTAGCCCGTGTATTAGGACTTTGATCTTTGCGTTGACCAGTGACCCAAGCATCTAGAGTAGATAGTTTACGACGCAGAGGGCGTACTTTACGAATACCACAGCATTCCTTGTGACCGTCTTGGTAAAAACTAAATAATCCTTTGTTGCGTACCAGATTCTCAATTTGTTGGGCATCGGGAAAAATAATATCTAGTTCGATATCATAACGTTTCCTCACTTGTTCAAAAAGTTTATAGGTTTCTGGGTGCAGACGACCTGTATCGATGGAGAAGACTTTCAAGTTTTTGCTGATTTTTGCTGCCATATCAATTAGGATGACGTCTTCTGCGCCACTAAAAGAAATAGCAATGTTTTCAAATTTCGAGAGGGCAAATTGGAGAATCTGTTGTGGACTTTTGGTTGCGTATTCCGATTGGATCTGGGTAAAGTTCAGTTCGGTTTGAGTAATAGTAAGTTCGCTCATCTAATCTCTCCTTTCTAATTCTAGTTTGCTTATTAAGTGAAACTGACTCGATATTGATTCTAAGTAGTTTCCACATTGCCGTATTGCGTATAGTTTGCTATGAGAAACAAATTTTTACCAATGATTTTAAGGATCTTAAGCAAGAAGATATGTGAAGATAAGGAAAACTACGCAAGACACGTCAGCAATCCTACAATAAATATTGAACTATTGTACTAATAGCGATCGCGATTGATAAAGCATTGAAAAGTGCGATCGCTTTGCTTAATTTGCTACAGAAAATTAGCTAACATCTGAAACTACATATTTATCAATTCGGGTGGATAACCCAAGGCTGATGAGACAGGAGCGGTGATTTTTTCTATCCGCATAATTTCTTCCTGACTAAGTAGATTACGCCATTTGCCGGTATTGTTTTTATCGATAGGTCTTTGATTGTCAGTGTTACCCACTGAATGACCCTGATGTAGGTTGTGATGGCAAAGTAAATCATCGTGCCAAGATAGCTGTCTTTGAGAGCTTATAAATTGCAAACAATTTAATAATGTTTTCTTGGGATTAATAATTAGTTGTTCATAGCGCACTATATGATGTTCAATTCCTCGATTCCAATACATACCCAACAATGTATTTTTTAACCTCCAGCATAGGGCGGCAGTATCTAGAGCTGCTGAGCGTTGACGTAGTGGGGGTTCAGTGGACACATAGGTTTGAAAGTCCTTGAGCCAAGGGTTGAGAGACTTATGAGTTGCGGCACTCAAAACTGATAACGTGCGGTGAATTTCATACTCTGCACCTCCAGGTATCTGAGCCCAAGATAACGCTCGACCATCATTAGTTTCCCCCATGACTAGATTCAGCATGGAGAGCACCACGTCCCGAGGGTCACGAAGACACCAGAGAATTCTCAATCCTGGTAATTGGGCAAAGCTATCTATTGCTGAGGAAAATATCGGCAATTTAAATGCAACAAACGGATGATATTTGGGATTGTTGAGGTAATCAGCAAGGTTATCGTTACGGAAGCAATCCTCATCTATCACCTGAATTTCTGGATGAGAGTTCAGGATTAATTTGAGCAAAGTAGTTCCGCTCCGCTGGCAACCAGTAATTAGAATGGGGAGATTGGCAAAGGTCATAAAATATTAAGAAAATATCGCTACAAATTTATGTTTTTGGCATATTACGCATACATTAGACATTAATTTAATCTATTGAGGATTTATTAGCGACAGCATAACCTATGGCACTTTTCGACGTCAGAATAAAGGAATATATTTTTAATTCAAGCAAGCTCTAGTTTTTTTAGCTTTTTTATTTCCTGAAGCGCGATCGCATTTGGGTTACTATCTCAGGTTGAGATATAATATCAAGATGCAAGGTAATGCGCACAAAGAGAAAGAAATTGGAAAAAATGACTATCATTGCCCCAGAAATTAAACAGCAGTGGGCTTTGATTTCTCCTTATTTAACAATTAGCAACGACCAAGAATACGAACAAGCAGTTGCTAGACTCAATCGTTTGATTGATGAAGTCGGGACAGACGAAGCGCATCCACTATATAGCTTTCTGGATACTTTGGGAATTCTCATTGAGGCATATGAGTCTGAAAATTATGAAATTCCTGACTGTACTGGAGTAGAAGTACTGTTATATCTGATGGAAGAACATTCCTTAAATCAATCAGATTTACCAGAAATAGGATCTCAAGGAGTAGTATCAGAAATCATCAATGGAAAACGAGAATTAAATGTCAGGCAAATTAAGGCATTGGCCCAAAGGTTTAATCTATCTACTTTCGTCTTCTTCTGATAATCTTTATTGCGAGACCTTCGGTAGTCGCTTCGCGATCGCGTTTCTTATTTGCGATCGCCTTTTACCATAAAATAGCGGATTGCTTTTTGATTCAACCGACATTTCGCACCTTTGAGATGGGATTCCATGGTTTTCCTTAAGGGTTTATAATCAATATTTTATTAGTATTCATTCCCGTTAACAGCGATCGCAAACTAGAAAAAATCAGATTAAAATGGATATTTCGCAGGTTACTC
>JBCCYD010000444.1:0-5187 GCA_039190385.1 Cyanobacteria bacterium P01_F01_bin.143
GTCTAATAAATATTCCAAGATATGTGTTGGCTCGACGGATGAAATGGAGCAGGAGTTGTTATCTGTTTTGGGTTTAAGTGAGTTGGGTTTGAAAAAGTTTGAACAAGAGCAGTTGCCTTTGAGATTTGCTGATGCTTGGGGGATTTTTAAGCGGTTTGCTAAGTTTAATCCGGCTTCAAAAACTGTGGCTAAAGTTTAGTTCTCTTCGCCTTTTGGATTGAAATATCAATATTGCAAGGACTCAAAAGGCGATATTATGATTCAAAAACTGGCAATATTATTGGTAAAGTTACATACTGAAAAGACAATTTTTATGTCCTGTTTAGTCTCAAGCGATCACTAATTTCGTTGTTATTACAAGTTATTACAGGTAAATATTTATAGAGAAAGACAATGATTAAGCTAAGTGTTGAAGATCGCCAACAATTAATTACCTTGCTAAAAGATTTACCAGAGTTGGCTACGGAGAGATCACGTCGGCAAATGTTAGAAGATGCTGGTTTAGGACAGTTAATTTCTATGCTAGATCTTTCTGGCAGTACTTATGTTGCTATCAGTGAAATCATTAGTTATTTGTCTAAATATGGACGATTAACTTTTGAAAATGAAACTTTAGGAATGTTTTTGAACACTCTGAAGGAAGTCACAGGAATTCAGCAGCAAAAATTTCTGGACAAACTCTTGACTAAATATGACATGATGACACCGATTGTCTCTTTACCAGATGTTGGTCAGTGGAAAGGTGTCGAAACTCCCGCAGACGTATTCGAGAAAATTATCGGGGAAAATACCTTACGCCCAATCGCATTCCTGACACAGGGGCTAAGGGTGGCACAGTCAGTTTCTTATATCGGTGTTCGCATCAATGAAGGAAGTTGGTCGGGGACTGGTTTTTTAGTTACTTCTAACTTGCTTTTGACTAACAATCACGTTATTCCCAATGCTGATATTTTAACTAATACATTATTTCGTTTTAACTATGAAGAGAATTTTTTAGGAGAGGCTCAGACACCCAGCGAATATCGAGCCAAGTCCAATGGGATTTTTCACACCAATCAAGACCTAGATTACACGATAGTTGAATTAGAAGGAGAACCAGGAATTGAGTGGGGGTGTTTACCGTTAGCTGAAAGAGATATTCGACGAAATAGTAGAGTAAATATTATTCAACACCCGATGGGGCGACCAAAACAAATTTCATTTCAAAATAATTTTGTTGAATATGTTGGTGGTAATGTTATTCAGTATGTGACTTCTACCTTACCAGGTTCATCAGGCTCACCAGTGTTTGATGACAGCTGGGAGGTGATAGCTTTGCACCATGCTGGAGGCAATATCCCAGAGCCAAATACAAAACACCGTTATTTTCGTAATGAGGGGATATGGATTGGTAGTATTTTGACTGATTTGTCTAATGAACTGAGAGAAAAGTTAGTGAATTAAACCAAACAAAGTGCTGATGGTATTAAAAATAAACAATAAAATGCTAAATCATGCTCAGGTGATTTCTCAGAAAGAAATTACCACCTAACAAGGATTAATGAGAATATCCCATTTTGGTAGGGATGGATTGCGCAATAGACGCATTTCAATTGCTTTGAAGTCTTTTTTGGTTAAAGAAATACCTTTTTGATAAATCTCTTGACTAAGATGGATAATAGGAGTTCGTCCTTTCCAAGTCATACTTTGCGCCCAGGCTAACATGGTTTCAACATTGCTCAGAAGTGCCCCATTCCAATGTTGCTCTAAAATGCCCCAACAGCGTTCAATGGGATTATATTTACTGTGGTAAGGGGGAAAATACAATAACTGAATCGATTTCCCAATCTGGTCAGCAAACTCGACCATTCTCTTGAGAAATTGAGTCCGAACACCACTGTTTTCTGGTCCATTATCTACCTTGATTTGAATCAAATCTAGTTGCTGCTTTTCGAGGTGGGGAATTCTATCCCACCACAAAGATAAATTGTCGACAATAAAGTCACTAGTTTTGTAAGAACTCCCAAAGTTGAGATATAGTTGGCCCGTATATTCATCTAAAATGCCGCAAGGGATATACTTTTCTTGTGCCCCCATATCATGATCTTCGGCTTGATTATAACCACGGGTTTGACCGCCACGGGAATAGTTGCCAATCTTCACAGTTGCCTTACAATCCATACTCAAGCGCTTGACTCTTTCATTCCCTTTCTGGTCTTTAACACGAAGATTCTCAAAGATCGCATTAGTCTCTGGAATTTTTTTTTTGAGGTTTAGCTTTGAGAACTTTTCTTAAACGATAACCCATTCGATTAAGAATTACTGCCATCGTGCTGGGTGCTGGGATTTGTGCCTCATCAAAACCTCGGTTTCTAAGCTGAGAGATTGCTTCGGTTGCTGTGAGTCGAGTATAAGTAATTGATGTCCGAAAACTCGGATCTTGTTGGGCATGTGCTTCGCCTATTTCTCTTAAAGCGACTGCTGCTGAGGGTTGTTTTTCTTCCCAAGTTTTCGCCCCACTACGCATCGATTGTACTCCTTGACAAATAATTCCACTCCGTTTTTCTTCTAATCCTAGTTGGACATTATTACGCCCCCAGCCCAAAATGCTTTCTGCTTTTCTGGCACTCCCGTCACAATATTTTAAACAAATTTCCGCTTGGAATGCCCGACGTGAAGCACCAGACATTTTGGAGGCAGCTAAACGCAGATCTGCTCTCTGAGATTCCGTTAATTTGTTACTATTTTCTCCTCTGTTCAATTAATTCTCCCTTATCTTCTGGCTGATATTCTGATTTTAAGTTTTTTGGTATGTTCTTTGCCAGAAATCACCTCAAACCTCAGTTATTGAAATTACTGTCAAACTTACCCAATACCCAAAAAGTTCAGCAGCGCAAGGCATTCCTGATGTTTATTGGGTTTGATCGCTTAGCATCGCAAATCGAATTAGAAGGTGATAATTTTAGCTTTTTTGCTGGATTAATAGAAGTTCTGACCTCAGAAGGACAAACTTCGCTGTTAGAGTTTCTTGATAATTTGGTTGAAAGTCCCTGGAGTGGTTCAGAAAGTGGGGAACAACTTAAATCCTTAAGGTCTGGAATTGCCGAGCTTGGTACTACTAAATGGCGCAAGGAGTTTTTTGGAGAGGTCGATGATGGTCATAGTCATCAAAATCCGCAACAAAATATTCCTCGTAGCGGTGCTGTGAAGTTTGTTGGACGCTCTCAGGAATTGAAAAAGCTACACAACCATTTGCAACATAATCAGACTGTTATTATCTCTGGTATGGCTGGAGTCGGAAAAACAGAATTAGTAATTCAATATGCATATCAATATTGGGAGAAATATTATCCAGGTGGAGTCTGTTGGTTAAGGCCAAGAGTCTCTAATATAGGAACTCAAATTATTGAATTATTTCAGGTTAATTTAGAATTATTTGTTCCCGAATCATTAGGGGGAAAACTTCTCAATCTTGAAGAACAAGTAAGGTGGTGCTGGAAAAATTGGATACCTAAAGAACTCCCCACTTTGGTAGTTATAGATGATGCGATTGATTATGAGAAGATTGAACCTTATCTACCATTTTGCCATTCACGATTTAAAATTTTAATCACTACACGAATACAATGGTTAGTTCAGTCTTTTGTGAGAGAACCTTTAGAGATTCTTCATGAAAGTGCTGCTTTGGATTTATTAAAGACTTTTTTAGGAACAGAACGTATTGACAAGGAATTTATCAAAGCCAAAGAGATTTGTTCTTGGTTGGGTTATTTGCCTCTTGCTTTGGAGTTAGCTGGGCGATATATACAACGAAAATTAGATTTATCCCTAAAAGATTTTAAAGAAAAGTTAGAAAAAGAACGGTTGGAGCAGCCATCTCTTAGAGAACCTAAATCAAAGGCCGGGATGACCGCAAAACATGATATCAAAGAAGCTTTTAATTTGACATGGGGAGAACTCGACATCTTGGCACAAAAGATATGTTCTTTGCTGGGTTTATTTGCATTAGCACCTATTCCTTGGTATTTAGTTGAGTTATGTTTTCCTGACCAAGATTCAAAAGATTTAGAAGAAATTAGAGATGATAGTTTATTAAATTTAAATTTACTTCGTTATACAGGTAATACAACCTATCAACTGCATCCACTTGTCCAAGAATTTTTAAGAGAACAACTTCAACAATCAGACTGGGGAAAAATTCTTAAACAAAGGTTTTGTCAGGTAATGGCAAATATAGCACAGGAAATTCCTCAGTCTCTTACTCAATATCTAATCTCAAAAGTTGCTACTGCTATACCTCATATAGTTGAGGTAGCTACCATAGATAAAGACTTCTTAAGCGATGAAGATTTTTGTTTTCCTTTTGTTGGTTTAGGTAGATTCTATGCAGGTCAAGGAATTTACGATGAAGCAGAGTTTTGGTATCAACAATACTTATCAGTCTCTCAAGACCGCTTTGGAGATGAACATTTAGAAGTAGCTTCTAGCTTAAATAATCTAGCTAATTTATATCGTGTTCGAGGTCGCTATTGGAAAGCTAGACCACTTTTTCAAAAAGCTCTGGATTTAAGTAAAAATCTTCTTGGAGAAAAACATCCTGAGATAGCTACTATTCTAGAAAATTTGGCATTACTTTATTGTGAGCGTGGTCATCCTTACAATGCTGAACCGCTTTATCAAGAAGCTTTGAAAATTAGAGAACAATTTTTTAAAGAGCACCCTTTAGCTTTAGCTAATACTTTGAATAATCTATCTGGTTTAGATTGTTCTCTAAATAATTATGAGCAGGCTGAAATACACTTGGAAAGAACTTTGAAAATTAGAGAAGATTATCTAGGAATAAATCATCCAGATGTGGCTACTACGTTAAACAATTTGGGTTATGTTTACGAAAATCAAAAGCGTTACGAGGAAGCTGAACAAAAATACCAAGAAGCGTTAGAACTGAGAAAGCGCCTTTTAGGAGAAGAACATCCGGATGTAGCTCAAAGCTTACACAACATTGGTGTCCTCTGTGCTAAACAGAAGCAATACAGAAAAGCTAAAATTCTTTTGGAACAAGCCTTATCTATGTTTGAAAAATTCTTAGGTACTAGGCATCGTTGTACAGTTAATACTCGCACAAGTCTTCGGAATTTATATGACGATATGTAATATTAAGCAATCAAAATTTACTTAATATTACCCCCTAATGCCTAGTTTTTTAAC
>JBCCYD010000445.1:0-5181 GCA_039190385.1 Cyanobacteria bacterium P01_F01_bin.143
ATCAACTTCTGATTGAAGAACCATTGGTAAATGCAATGCAACATTTGCAGCAGTAGTACCTTCTGCTGGGAAAACGAATGGGTTACCTGCAGACTGTGTTTTACCTTCACCATAGACATAGCCAAGAGGAACAACAGCAATAATGCTATACTTATTGCTCGTTACGTTGTGAACTTTTTTCCCTTCTGAACCTTTTTTCGTTACAGTGAGCGTCCCGCTTGTTATGGGAAATTGAATCGTACAGTTCGTGTCCGTTCCTGGATTGAAGACAATGGAAGGAGCGCCAAAGCTTACATCATAAGCATAGTTAAATTTATCTCCAAAACCATCATCATGTTTATAGGTTTTTTGGAAGGTTGTAACTGCTTTGCTACCTGCCTTGCCGTGTTGCTTAGCCAGATCGTCATTGATTGTCTGTAGGTCATAACAGCAAACAATGTCCCAGCCCATTGTGATTGAGCCACTTGTACAGAGCTTTTGCAAGAGTTCGTCGTAGCTAACTGATGATGCTTTTTCAGGGGTTCCCATCTTTCTTGGCCTCATATGAGTATTTACAACTTTAAAATAAGCTTCTTATGAGCAGCAGATATATCTCGACTGGACTTTGGACAAAATTTAGATTACTTTTCTATCCTCTGTGCTAATTCTTAATAGTTGCAGCTAAATTTACTGATGCACTTTTTAAATCCTTGAATAATGAAAACTTTTCTTGTTTTATTGTCATTTTTAGCACTACAACTTTGATACAGTACTTATGACGTTGTTGGACTTTGGACAAACAGCAAAATGATTCGCGCATACTAATGGCGAATGGTATTACCAAGGAGGAGCTTGATTATAAGCGTGATTAAACAGTCGTTGGATTCGTAGGTTCTGACTGTTTCGCTTTTTTAATCACCTGATGACAAGTTCTTTTCGTTTGAATCATAACTGTAGCTTGTCCAGGAGAATAACCTCGAAGTTTGGGAAGATGGGTTGGTGTTCCAATCTAGGTAATTATTCTTTGCATATTTTTGTTAACCATGCTCGGAGAGAGAAAATCCTTTAGGGCTGCATGGAGGCAGCCTCAGAATAAAGCCAAATGCGAAATAGCTTATAGAACTTGTGCTCTTAACCAGGCGATCGGCAAAGCAGCGATTTTCTTCGGTTTCCCAACAAATGCCCGCTTGTTAAACACATCATAATTATTTTTCTCGATCGCGCCCAAAATTCCCTGATAAAGCATCAAAGAAGCCCAGACTGGCAATCGAGAACCACGAATCAAATAACTAATACCAC
Source organism: Cyanobacteria bacterium P01_F01_bin.143 (assembly GCA_039190385.1). Classification (GTDB taxonomy): domain Bacteria; phylum Cyanobacteriota; class Cyanobacteriia; order Cyanobacteriales; family Xenococcaceae; genus Xenococcus. The sequence goes on from JBCCYD010000445.1 coordinate 1,279, forward strand.
TTTCCGCTTGATTATAATAGTGTCGCGCTCTTTTAATCTGAAAACGCATCATCGCCTTCCAGCGATCGTCATTAACCCCAGCCAATAAATCTTCTTCTGTATAGTCAAAAGCTGCCAAATCATCCAAAGGTAAATAAATTCTCCCCCTGCCCGCATCTTCTCCCACATCCCGCAAAATATTTGTCAATTGCATCGCAATTCCCAAAGCTACGGCCTCCTTCGTCGGAATATAAATCGGTTGATTCCGCTTCCAAGGCACATTATCTTGGGGATCACGAATTCCCAGAACTGCATTAGACATCAAACCCACGGTTCCTGCTACTCGATAACAATAGAGCTTAAGTTCATCAAAAGTTTGATAGCGACTGCGATACAAATCCATCCTTTGACCGGCAATCATATCGCGAAAAGGCTGAATATCCATCGGAAAGCGTTGCACGGCATCAGCCAATGCCACATCTAAATTGTCTCGTGGTTTTCCTGCAAAAACTGATTCTAGTTGCTCCTCCCATTGGGCTAAAGTTTCATCAGTGGTAAATCTAGCTTTTTCTCCATCTACTAGCTCATCTGTCCGACGACACCAGGCATAAATTGCCCAAATAGCTTTACTTTTCTCTTTGGGCATCAGTAAGGTACCGAGGTAGAATGTTTTAGCATAGTCAGCGGTTATTTGCCGACAATGTTCGTAGGACTCGGTAGCAGAGACTAATTTGGTTGTATTTTGGGATTTAGGTATTTGCAGCATTCACGACTCAAGAAGAAGCAGTCTTTAGTTTAGAAGCAAAGTTTCGCTAATTAATCAATATTCCAAAAGAATAATTAGCATTGTCTCATCCAATGGGTTGATTTGGATTGGAAGAATTAATTAACTTCCTATGGAAACAGGACTTTTCTCTGGCTCGGGAGTAACAGGAAAATCTTTAGCAATTGCTCCTGCGGCTAACTTTCCAGAGAGCACAGCACCTTCCATGCTACCCAGAAATTCCTGCATGGTATAACTTCCTGCTAAATAAAAGTTAGCAATTGGTGTTTTTTGATCAGGACGATAGGCTTGTCTACCAGGAATTGCTCGATAAACTGAGCGCGGGGTTTTCACAATTTTATGTTTGAGAAGTTGAGCTGTATTTTCTCCCGTAAAATGCTGGGGAAATAATTTGGTCAATTCTGCCATTGTTGCCTGGAGAATATCCTCTTCGGATCTGCCAATCCAATCCTTGGCCGGAGCCAAAACTAATTCTAACATCGAGCGATCGCGATCTGCATATTCTTTACAGGTATTACTCATATCTGCATAAACACTCAACAGTGGAGAGCGGGAAAAAAGCAATTGATCAATATCAGTCAATTTACGATCAAACCAGAGATGAATATTGATGACTTCGACACCTTCTAGGCCATCAAGTTTTTGGAAGAATTCTTGTTTTTTCCAGGCTTCGGGCAACATTAGTTTCAGTGGATCAACCGACATTGCCGAAACATAGACATCAGCTTGTAAAACTTCATCCGCAGCACCATTTAACCCTCGTAGTATATACTCTTTGACCGTACCATCATCATTTAAGACAATCTTTTTAAGAGGGGCATTAAGTCGAACTTCTCCTCCTTTTTCGGTAATATAATCTACCATCGGCTGACATAATCTCTCGGTGGGCGAACCGTCGAGGAAGGCAACTTTGGAGCCATATCTTTCTTTGAGAAACCTGTTGAGAGCTGTTAAAGGAATTGTCGCGGAGACATCATCGGGATCGATAAAGGTTAGAGCTTTCGAGGCGGCGATAAAAATATCACTGTTAACGCGATCGTCAATACCTTGCTTTTCCAACCATTCGAGAAGACTGTATTTATCCATATCTTCGACATATTTTTGTCCTCGAAGAATAGCTGGTGTTAAGCCAATAGCGAAACGAATCTTCTGCTCCCAAGTCAACATATCGTTGTTGCGAAGAATCGAAGTGATAATATTAAAGGGCGCAGGAATATCGGGCACATCGAAGCGGGAATAAGTTCCTGGCTTTTCTGGTTGATTGAAAATCAGGGTATGTTCCTTCCATTGCAAACGATCTTCAATTCCCAATTCGCTCATGAGTTGAATCATGTTGGGATAGGCTCCAAAAAAGACATGAAGTCCCGTTTCGTACCAGTCTCCATCTTCATCTTTCCAAGCAGCTACTAAACCACCCAAGACATCTCGACGTTCCAGGACAATAGGAGTGTGTCCTGCGTCCACTAAATATTTAGCACAAGCTAATCCAGCTAATCCAGCACCCGCGATCGCAACCCGCATTTAAAGACTCTGCCCCTACAATATTTACTTAACTTTAGTCATTATACTTTGCATTTCGTTACATTAAATTTATTTTTTCTTAATGTTTTTACTCAAGTATCGAAGCTTGATAGAATGCGATCGCATTCTATCAGTTATCAGTTATCAGGTCTCAATTGGAAATTGAACCCCGACTGAGACATACAGCTTAAAGAAGCTAGAGTATTAGTATTAGACCCAGTAAAAAAAAATAACTGTTGACTGTTGACTGTTCACTGATAAATGGGTAATGAGGTGCGATTTTGCAACAGGATATTAAGCTACCACAAAAAATCATGTTACTTGGTTCAGGAGAATTGGGTAAGGAATTTGTGATTGCCGCCCAAAGATTGGGCAATTTTATTATCGCAGTGGATAGTTATGAGAATGCGCCTGCAATGCAAGTTGCTGATGTTGCCGAGGTCATTTCGATGTTAAATGGCGATGATCTAGAAAGAATTGTCCAAAAATATCAACCTGATTTTATTGTTCCTGAGATTGAAGCGATTCGCACTGAGAAGTTATTGGAGTTGGAAGAGCGAGGTTATACAGTTATTCCCACAGCAGCGGCTACGAACTACACGATGAACCGCGATCGCATTCGAGAATTAGCAGCAGTTGAGCTGGGAGTGCGCACAGCGAAATATGCCTATGCCACCAGTCTGGAGGAGTTAAAAACTGCTGCTGCGGAGATTGGTTTTCCCAATGTGATCAAGCCTGTAATGTCTTCTTCGGGGAAGGGGCAGTCAACTATTAAATCTGCTGAGGAGCTAGAGCAGGCTTGGAATTACGCGATCGCTGGCGCTAGGGGAGATACGCAGAAGATCATTATTGAAGAATTTATTGATTTTGAGGTTGAGATTACCTTGCTGACTGTTAAGCAGTGGGATGGGCCGACTATTTTTTGTCCCGCGATCGCCCATAGACAGGAAAGAGGTGATTATCAAGAATCATGGCAACCTGCGGGTTTAACAGAAGAGAAGGTCAAGCAAGCTCAAGAAATTGCGACTAAAGTTACGAATGCTTTAGGTGGAGCAGGAATTTTTGGCGTGGAGTTTTTTATTACTAAGAACGAGGTAATCTTTTCCGAGCTTTCGCCGCGTCCCCATGACACCGGAATGGTTACTTTAATTTCTCAAAACTTGAATGAGTTTGAACTACATTTGCGAGCAATTTTAGGATTACCTATTCCCAAGATTGAAGTTTTTGCTCCTGCGGCTAGTGCGGTGATTTTAGCTAGTGAACATTCGGAAGAGATTAATTTTGCTCATGTAGCGGATGCTTTAGCGGTGCCTGATGTGGATATTCGTTTATTTGGCAAACCTAATTCTCGTCCTTATCGTCGAATGGGAGTGGCTTTGGCAAAGGGCAATGATGTTGCGGATGCGAGAGAAAAGGCGAAATTGGCAGTAAGTAAAGTGAAGATTCTGTCTTGAAATTAATTTGCCATCTTACATCATAACCGACATTTCGCACCTTTGAGATGGGATTTTATAGTTTTCCTTAAAAGCTTACAATCAATGCTTTATTGATATTTATTCCCGTTAACAGCGATCGCAAACCAGAAAAGAATCAGATTAAACTAAATATTTCGTAGGTTG
>JBCCYD010000446.1:0-5162 GCA_039190385.1 Cyanobacteria bacterium P01_F01_bin.143
ATTTTTTTGAGGGCATTGTCTCGAAGTTTGGACCATAATTCCTCTTCTTGATAGAGACGAATACATTGATTAGCAAACTCTTGAGGCTTATTTGCTGTTAATAATTCTTGCTCATTTTGCCATTCTAATTGTGATGCGATCGCGGATGTCGTAACAACCGGCAATCCATAGGCAGCTGCTTCATGAACTTTATGGGGAATTCCTGCGGCGAATCTAGTAGGCGCAACAAATAATCGACAACGATTATACATTTGTAACAGATTATCTACTCGTCCTAACATTTTAATTCCAGGATTATTCAACTTAGCAATTTTCTTATTTAACTCGGTTACCGTATTATTCCCCACAATCAAAAAATTAATTTCAGTACCTAATTTTTCTTGTATTAAAGGGAAAATTTTGCGGCTAAACCACAAAACAGAATCAGCATTAGGAGATTCCATTTCATAAATTGCACCCACAAACAAAATACTTTGACGTTTAGCAAAATCACTAGGAGTCGGCACACTCATCAGCGAATGACCTAAAATTTCTACATCAGAATAACCATGATCGATAAATTTTTGTTTTTCCGCAGCCGAGACCGAAATAATCAAATCACTATTGACTGCTATTTCTAGTTCTTCTTGAATTTTTAATTGTTGCTCTTGTTTAGATAATGGTTTTCCTCGTAATCTTTGCAGGGCAAATTCTCGCAAACAATATAATGCCTCTGCATCGTAAATAATTTTTGTACCATCTAAAATATTTTCTCGGGACAAAATATAGTTAAGATGATTCATGTTATGGGGACGACTGACAAAAACTAGATCGTAAAAGTTAGGTCGCGATTTCAAAAAATCTTCCAACTTCTGCAATCCCCAATTCTTAGCAATTTCAATAGTTCTCGGAATATCTTGATAAGTATCTTGCCAATTTTCTTGATAACTCAAATCCGTAGGATAAAAAGTGACTAGACATTCGAGTTCATTCATAATCCCGAGCATTTTTGAACTGCGAGTATAGCCAGACCCTAAATAGGGATGGGGAATGCGATCGTCGATAAATAAAATCCTAGGCTGCTCTCCTTTCCTGACACTAGCATTCAAAATATTATCCAGATCAGCAGGATATTGGGATTGTAACCAAATGCGATGTTGGTCAATAAAAGTTTTTTGATTTTTTTGTTGTAAGTCAATCGCTTGTTCACTATTATCCGAGCTAGCAAATTCGTAATGTAAAATCGCTACTTGAGGATCATAAATAATTTTCTTCCCGGCCTTATGTAGCTTGACACAATAATCCGTTTCTTCGTAATAAGCTGGCTGATAAATATCATCAAAGCAACCTAATTCGGCAAATAATTGACGAGGCGTCAATAGAAAAGCCCCCGAACAATAGTCAACTTCTCTTTGAAACATGTACGCTGGTAACTCTGGACTATCTCCTCTGCCATAGCCCAAACAAGAACCATCTTGCCAAATAATACTTCCTGCCTCTTGTAATGTGCCATCAGGAAGAATTATTTTTCCTCCTACTGCACCAATATCCGGTTGTGCGTTGATAGTTTTTACTGCCTGATGAAGACTATCACCCAAAATTTGCGCATCATTATTAAGAAAAAGCAGATATTCTCCTTGAGCGATTTTACTTCCTTGATTTGCTGCTAAGAGAAAATGTAGATTTTCATCATTAAAAATAAATTTAACTCCTTTAATTTTAGCAAGCAGCTCTTTCGTGCGATCGCTAGAATTATTGTCAACAATAATAACTTCCAAGGATTTAAAGCTATTGTGCAATATAGAGTGCAAACAACTTAAAGTTAGTTCGGCACGATTATATAAAACTAAAATAATACTAACTATCGGTTCTTTAACAGGCGTAAACTCGATAATGCCATCCGAAAGTAAAAGATTATCTAAATTAATCTTATTTAAATTATCTAAAACTCTTTTGGTTTGTTGCAGAAAATTTCTTGGTTGTAACTCATTTTCTACATTAACCGAAGTGTCAATAATTACGGGTGCAATATCATCAGGTTCTAATATCTTCTCTAGCTGAATTCTAGCTGCTTTAAAATTTGGTTTGATTTGCAAAGCCATTTGATAGGCAACCGTTGCTTCATCTAATTTATTATGAAAAACTAAAGCATTTCCTAAACCTAAATATAACTCGGCATTTTGTGGTTGGACTTCAATTGTTTGATGGTAAAGATCAATATTATAAGGATCTGCTGCTATTTGCTTTTTATAATCTACTACAAGAGATTCACGATCTATATTAGCCCTTTGATAAAAAGAATCGGCTAGCTTTTGATGAATTTTTGGCAAGCTAGAGTTGAGATCTAGAGCCTTTTGGTAAGCAAAAATTGCTTCTTCCCAGCGATCTAGATGAACTAGAGCTTCCCCCAAATTATAATGACACCAATCAATATTAGGATTGATAGCCAAAGATTTTTGATAAATATCTACCGCTTCCAACCAATTTTCTAGCTGAAGTAAAATATCTCCCCAATTATAATAAGTACTAGCACTATTAGAATTGATCTCAATAGCTTTTTGATAACAAGAAATGGCTGATTCTAACTCACCTTGCTCTTTGTGATTTTCAGCGTCTTCAAGATAGTCTTGAAATACTTTTATTTGGGAAAGAGATAAATCATTCATGAATAATTAGAAATTGAGAATTGAAAATTGAGAATTGAGAATTAAAAATTAGTTAATGATTAATCTTGACTGATAAATGAATAGTTCCTAGTTTGACCTTGGTTTTGTTAGCTAAAACGGTTTGCAAGGTAAGAATGGCATTTTGAGGTAAATCTAAAATATTAATAGTTGTAGCGAAGCCACTATTAGCTGCTTGAGCAAGTTGTGGATAAACTTGAGCAACATCGGGACGGTTTTCCTTAATATCAGTCGCTACCATAATGTTGTTTCCCCATAAAATTTCGATCGCGATCGCATTTGCCGTTCGACCAACTACCCAACCTATAATATCCAGAAAATTTCTTTTTACACACCCCAATTTTGGTTCGTCAAGAAAAAATCCCCATAACTCATCCTCTGGGATCTCTCTTAAGAAAATAGCCGTAACTTCTACTGATGGTTCTAGGCTAATACTATAATCTTCCTGCTCTCTAGTAAGATTGATATTGTAACCAGGGTCATTACTAATCCAATGATCCCAAGTTTTTTCCATGTAATCAACTTCTTGCTGAATTCGTTGTTTTTCCTCAATAGTATCTTCTGTACTTCGAGACTGGGATTCGTAATGATACAACCGCACATGAGGTAAAAAGATATTATTGTAGCCTTGTTGTTTTAATTTCAAACACAAATCCACATCGTTGTAAGCTACAGCTAATTGTTCGTTAAATTTTCCTACTTCTTCAAATGTTTCCCTGCGGCACATCATGCAAGCTGCAGTAACAGCCGAATAATTAGCGGTTGTGACTAAAGCCTCATAATATCCAGGCTCTTGAAGCGAAAAATTACGATGACTATGTCCGGCAATCCCTGTAACACCCAAGACTATACCCGCATGTTGTACCGTATTGTCAGCATAGAGCAATAATGCGCCCACTGCCCCAATCGATTTTCGCTGAGCTTGTTCAACCATCGCCCCAATCCAGTCAGGCGAAATAACTTCAGTATCGTTGTTAAGAAATAGCAGATATTTCCCCCGAGATTTTTCTACCGCTTGGTTGTTTAGCAAAGAATAATTAAAAGGAATATCTAGCCTGAGAAGATGTAATTTTTCTGGTTGTTTTTTTGTCCAAGCTTTCAGTATTTTTAAACTTTCTAGTTCATCGCTACCATTGTCTACAACTATGACTTCAAAGTTAGGATAAGTCGTTAAGCTAAAAATTGATTCGAGGCATTGGTTGAGCATTTTTCCTAAATTGCGAGTTAGAATAATAATGCTAACTAAGGCTAGTTCTCTGATCTGGTAACGAATAGTTTGAATTTGGGGAAAGTCAGGATTATTAATGATTTTTCCAGGTTCGTTTCTCCGTTTAAGAGCACTCATTATTACCTGATCTTTTTCTGCTGTAATTACAGGTAAATTACTATTATGGTGGGATAATATTTTGGGAATATGAAGAATATTTTTCGTAATCTCTGTAAGTTTTAAGAGCAGAGCGTAAATATATTGATTGTTGTATTTGGATTGAAATTTATTGACTTTTTTGACTAGGGAATTACGGCACAAAACCAAAGCCCCAAAATAGTTACGAGATAAAAGTAAGTCCTGATTCCAATCAGGCTTAAACCAAGGTTTAGTCAATATATAGTTATCTACCAGACAATCTTGATCTGCGTAGATAATATCTGTCCGAGAATTTTTAGTTAACTGCCCAGCTAACTCTAATAAGGCATCAGGGGCTAGTAGAGTATGTTCTTCTAACAAAACAATAAATTCTCCTTGGGCATGATTGAGAGCTTGGTTTGCAATTTCGCCTACAGTTTTTTCTGTCTGACAAATCTCAACTTTAATTCTGTAATCTCTCTTTTGATATGACTTTAAAATATCTGCCAGTAAATTTGCTTCTTGATAATTTGCTATCGCCAAACATAATTCCCAATAGGGATAAATTTGTGCTTGAATTGCCGCGATCGCATCTTCAATCCAGGTAATAGCCGATGTTGTGACGGGTAACACAATACTAAGCAATGGAGTCTCAGTTAAATTCGCTAACTTACTACAAAGTTGACGCAACTTTTCTCTATTGGAAACATGGGATTGATGCCAAAGATTGTAACGGTGATCCGGGATTTTAAATTCACAACTTGGCTCGTATAATTTACTACGTTGCTGACAAATAAATTTAATTAAATTAATATATTGCTCTGCTTTAGGTTGCAATTTTCTCGCTTCATTGGCATAAACCAAAGCCTGAGCTAATTTACTTTGCTGAACCAAAATATTTGCAATATTGTGATAAATTTCAGCTGGATTACTAGAGCTAGCTAAAGCATTAAAATAAATCTCCAAAGCTGATTCTAAATCGGAGCTGGCTCTTTGTTGTAAGGCAAAAGCTAATTTCTCTTGCAAATCAGGAGATGAGTATTGAAGAGTATCTGCTTGACGGAAATATGCGATCGCATTATCCCATTTTTCTTCCTGAAATTGAATAGATCCTAAATAATAATAGGAGCCAGCCATATTAACATCAATAGCAA
>JBCCYD010000447.1:0-5153 GCA_039190385.1 Cyanobacteria bacterium P01_F01_bin.143
TGGGAGGGCAAAAATTACCCCGTCACCACCAATACCAAAATGGCGATCGCATATAGCGATCGCCGGTTGGGGAGTAATGATCGGTTTGGCGAGGTGGCGATTATCAATCAAAATAAAATCATTGCCTAATCCCTGGTATTTGCTAAACTCGATTATCATCTTTAATTGTTCTGATCTAGAATACGAGAGCTGAAAGTATGGCTGAATTTAATACTGCTTTACCTGGCGTGATAATGATCCAAAAGTACATTAAGGAAGAGCAGGAGGTAGAGCTTAAGTTAATCACTGATGATTTGATAGTGGGTAAAATCCTCTGGCAGGATGCCGATTCCCTCTGTGTGATGGATCACTACAATCACCAAACATTAATCTGGCGGCAGGCTTTGGTTTATCTTAAGCCAAAATCTTAGTAAGGTTTCACGGCTTGCACTGTTCCTTATGACGGTTAGTAGTTAGTAGTGATTAGTTAGTTAATTCGAGCGTTCCCTTGCGCCTGACGGCGACGCGGGGTCTCGAATTTTAGTAGCAATAGCTGCTTAATTGTTTATGAAAGCTTACTTCTGACTAACGCCTGAATTTTTTTGCCGTCGGCTTTTCCTTTCAACTGCTTCATGGCAACTCCCATAACTTTGCCTAAATCTTTAGCTGAAGTTGCACCGACAGAAGCGATGATTTCATCGAGAATTGATTCTAATTCACTATCATCAAGTTGCTTAGGAAGATAGGTTTCGATAATCGCTAATTCTTGAGCTTCTTTGTCTGCTAAATCTTCTCTGCCTGCCTTTTTATACTGTTCGATAGAATCCCGACGTTGTTTGGCCTGTTGCACTAAAATTTCAACTTCGTTTTCTTCTGTGAGACTATCCTGTCCTTTGGGGCGTAAAGCAACTTCTTTTTCTAGAATAGCTTTTTTGATACCACGTACTGTTTGCAGACGAACTTTCTCCTTCGCCTTCATTGCGGATTTAATGTCTTCACCAATACGTTCTTTAAGACTCATAATTTTATTACTTAAAGTTATCCTTTTTCTTGAGTTATTTTATGGGGATTAACCCACTGGTTCATTATAGAGATTAGAATGCATTGGCAGCTATAGAACATAGAGTAATTTATATCGGGCGTATTATGCATTTAAAAATAGGTAACACTAAGCTGCTCACTTGCAAGTATTCGGTTAAGGGGTTAGCTAAATTAGAAATTAATTTTAAATATTTATTTTTGAGCCATAAAGGCGATCGCAGATTTGCCAATGTATTAGTAGATCTAGAGAGCCAGGAGTTAAAGATTAAAGTAAAATCTGAATTTAGCAATAGCTCAGATTGTGAAAAATTATCCAGACTGTTAATTGGCATTGATAAAATTATCACCTCAGAAAATATAGCCATGATAGATAAAATAATTGATGGCAAATCAGATGTTAAACCCCAAGATTTTTTAAAAGCTCAGGAAGAAATAATAAAATATTTTTTGTAATCTTATGGGACTTTTTATAACTACTTCTCTTTTAGTTTTCATCCCAAGTTTTAGTTCGAGTGGACAGGGCTTTGTTGTAGACTAAACCTACACAACCCATCGTCTGTCGCAACAAATTTTCTTGCGAAGCCGTAAAAGAACGGTATTTGTAAGCATGCCCGCTCATGTTCGCATCATACTATATTTCTTGAAACGGCGTTTCTAGCGGCATAGCCGTAGGTCTTTACGCTGAAAAAAAGATGAAAAAACTTATTCTTTAGATGATGATGTCAAAATTGCCCACCACAAATACCATCAAAACCCATTTAACTTGCCCTCAACTACCCTTAGCTGTTTATCGAGAAGTTGCTGCCCATTTACGACAGGTAACTGGGGTGAAAACGGGATTAATTATCAGATCGTCTGATGCAGGCGCAGAAAAATTTGATTATGCTCAAAGTCAAATTGCAGCTTTATGGTTGGAATATCCTCAAAATATTACTCCTCAGCAAAAAAAACGCATTGATGAGATTTTAGATTATTACGGACAACGCTATCATCCTTGGGAAACGGCTACTAGCTAATCATGAATTCGATCGCCTATCACTATCATCAAAGAACTAAATACGATCCTGAAACCATTGCCACTAAAGGAAAATCATTGGATTGGTCGAAACAACCAACTCCCTATAAGGAATATAAAATTGGTCATAGCTTCGATCTCAAGCCCTATCTGTCTCAGGAAAAAACCGGTGATGACAAACAATATGATGAGGAATGGTTACGGTTATCTTTGTTTCTCCTATGTAGTTATGGTTTAACTGCTCAATTACAAACAATCTATGGCGATCCGATTTATTTAAGGGCAGCTCCCTCTGCCGGTGGATTATATCCTGCCGAAGTCTATTTAATTTCTCGGGGTACTCCTTGGTTGCCTGCGGGTTTATACAATTATCAGGTGGCGACTCATTCTTTAGTTCATTTTTGGGAAAATACTGTCTGGTCTCAGTTACAGGCTGCTTGTTTTAACCATCCTGTCCTCAAGGAAAATCAAATTGCCTTGGTGACGACTGCGGTCTTTGAGCGATCAGCTTGGCGTTATGAGGATAGAGCTTATCGACGGGTATTTCTCGATACAGGGCATTTATTGGGCAATATTGAGTTGTCGGCAGCTTCTAATAAGTATAAAGCTCATTTTATTGGTGGTTTCTGTGATGAGGCGATTAACGATATTTTGTATTTAGATGGTGAAATTGAATCTGCGATCGCGGTTGTCTCTTTACTCGATACCAATAAAAATTCTGTAACCGACTTTGTTGCCCCCACAGCCTTACCTTCGGCAACTGTTCCCGAATATCCCAAAATTCCTGATGGTCAATTACTCCATTATCTACATCAAAAAACTAACATCGATACCGAACCGAAACAAATCGCTGCTTATGGGTCAACGCCCTCGTTAGAAGATAAATATAATTTTCCTTTTTGTAGCAAAATTTCTACGATCGCACCAACTACTATCGATTGGGGAGATCAATTATCGGAATTAGAAAATACGATTCTCCAAAGGCGTTCTACTCGCAACTATACGGGTGCAGATTTAACTTTAGATGAACTGAAATCTTTGCTCAATTTTACCTATCAACCTCAAGATTATCTTGCCCAAGGTTTGGATGGCACTCCCGATTATTTTGCTCTAGATTTGTTGGAAACTTTTATTGCTGTTTCAGGAATCCAAGATTTAGAGGCTGGTTGTTATTACTATGCTCCCCAAGCTCAAGAGTTGCGCCAAATTCGGTTTAAGAATTTCCGCCGTGAATTACATTATCTTTGTTTGGGACAGGAATTAGGTCGAGACGCGGCTGCTATTGTGTTTCAAACTGCGGATTTGACCAAGGCGATCGCGAAATATGGCGATCGCGCCTATCGTTATCTTCATCTGGATGCGGGTCATTTGGGGCAAAGATTAAACCTGGCAGCAATCCGTTTAAAACTCGGAGTCAGTGGGATAGGGGGCTTTTTTGATGATCGAGTTAATCAGGTTTTGGATATTCCTCAAGAAGAAGCAGTGATTTATCTCACTACTCTTGGTCGTCCATAATTAATTATTAGTGAGTAATTTTTTAAGTCCTGCGATCGCATGCAAACGAACTCGACTATTATTATCTTCTGCTAGTTGTTTTAAAGTATCTTCAGCCTGATTATTGCCTAATTCGCCTAAAGACGTTGCCAGAACTTGTCTGAGATCAGGATTATTATGATTGTCGGTAATAGAATTCCAAAATTCAATTAAGATTGCGGTGGCTTTTTCTTGCAGATTGGTTGTGGAGATTCTGCCAAGAATGGTGATAATTTCTCGAATCACTAAATATATTTCGGTTGCCAATGCTTGTTGTAAATATTCGAGAGCTAAGTCGATTTCGCTCCAACCCAGAGCTCTAACTAAATCCAGTTTTACGGTGATGGGTGTATGTTCGGAAGAGAGGACTTCATTTAATGCAGTAATAGCCGATTCATGCTTCATTCTGCCTAAGGTGATGGTCGCTTGGTGACAGACTTGGGGATTGAGATCGTATAGCAAGGGTTTGAGATGATCAGCTAAATCTAATTCGGCACAGAGATCGGGCCGAAACCCTAGAGCGATCGCGGCTTCTTTTCTCACCGAAGCAGCGGTATCTTGCAAAGCTCGAATCAAAACTGGGGGAACTCGGCGATCATGGAAACTGCCGAGTGCTTCGATCGCAATGGTACGAATCTCTAAATCGGGATCGTCAACCAAGCTTAGTAAGGCTGGTAAGGTTTGAGGACGACGAATATAGGCTAGAGAGCGAGTCGCTAATTTACGATATTTGGGTTCTGCGAGTAATGTGACAAAAACGTCAACTGCGATCGCACCTAGATTAGATAGAGTTTCTGATGCGATCGTGATTAGTTCTTCTTCTTCGGTATTTTGGAGTAAACTTGCTAAGGCAATGACTACGATTTGTGAGCGGAAACTTCCGAGAATTTTGACAGCAAACCAACGCACTTCGATATCTATAGAATCATCTTCGAGAATTGGCACGAGAGACGCGATCGTTATATCACCTAAATAGGGCATAATTTTCGCGATCGCCCATTTTTCTTGAAAATCACCATTAAATAAAACCTGTAAAGCCAAATCTAAAGCTTGAGAGTTAGTTTTGACATCAAAAGATAACCTATACTTTTGCTTAGAAAAATTAGGTACTTGTTGCAAACAATCAGCAACTTGTCCCCAGTCTTGCTGCTGAGCTGCTAATTCGGCTTTTTCAAGCATTCTGGCGGTTTCTGTTTTTGCTTTGGAATAGGTCATCCGAATTTTCAAAATTGCCTTACTATTGCCAGTGTTGAATATTTTTGTACATAACAGCAAGTTTTGATGCATTTATTGCATAAAATACATTCAAGAATATCATGAAGCTGTATTTTATTTGTTTTTTTTGCAAGATGATATGATTAAGCAGTTTAATATTGATTTATTTGAGTTAAAGAAAATTGATAATCAAAAATATCCAAAAATCATAACTTTTCCATCAGGTAAGCCCATGCCCAATGGCGAGGTGATTATTTATCCGAACTTTTTTGAAGAATTGGAAAGTCAGAGATTGTTTGAAGAGTTACAAAGTAAAATACGTTGGCGACAAGATAAAATTAAAATGTTTGGTAAAGAATGGGATATACCA
>JBCCYD010000448.1:0-5113 GCA_039190385.1 Cyanobacteria bacterium P01_F01_bin.143
TCGACTGATCATTGCTCCGTTCCCTGACCGACAAAAGAATCAAGAGGATTTCTTCTTTTCGCCAAATTCTCAAATCCCCTTGACAACTGCTATTTCAGCTTAAGTTGTCACCAATGGTCACGAACTAGTGAATTATGGATTTTCGATGCTGCTAATTTAGCACAAGGGCCATTATATAAGCTTAGTCACCCTAAAATGAATTTTGGTTTTACGACAGGTACAACTTGGATGAAAGAAACAGTATCTCCTGAAAGAGTAGACTATGATATCAGAGAAGATTACGAAGAATTAGTGAAAGAATCAATTAGAATAAATTCAACAAGAGGAAGTAAAATTTGTCAGTTATTTGAAGAAGAAATTTATCCTAACTTTTCTTGAATTATTTTACCTATTGCTTACTAACCAAAACCCAAGGTTTAATTTCCTCTAATTGTTTTGCTTCTACTTTCTGAGCATGATAAATTTCCCAAGCATTTTGTAAATTCAGCCAAAAATCGGGACTATTTCCAAAGAACTTAGACAATCTCAATGCAGTAGAAGGTGTAATCCCTCTTTTCCCATTTACCAACTCATTTACTCGTTGATAAGGCACCCCAATTGATTGAGCCAAAGTTTGCTGAGTAATCTGCATTGGCTCTAAAAACTCTTTTAGCAACATTTCTCCTGGATGAGTTGGTGGTCGATATTTAGGTATTTTCATAGTATTTGTGTTTTAGCAATTTTCGTTAGAGCAGCTTAAAAGCTAAAAGTTAACATTTCTATTTAAAAAATCTGCTACGGTTCGATTAAAACTTTCGGGTTCAACGAGAAAAGCCCAATGATTTCCAGGAACTTCGCAAATTTGTAGATTGGGCAAGTAAGTTCGATAGGGTTTGAGTTGCCATGAGGTTCGATTCAATCCCCGGCGAGGTTTAATGAAAAGAGTAGGTATCTCAATAGATTTGGTTAATCCAGCAACGCCCATTACTTCTTGAAACATAAGATCACGTGCTGGAACAACAAATTTACTCCCCCAGGTTCCATCTGGTTTTTCTTCGATACTGGCCTGAAATACTTGCTGTTGCAGGGGAGTCCAACCGCGATATTGTTTTAATTGACGAGCTAATTCCTCAGCTTCTTCATAACTGGTAAAAGATCTCATCATTTTGAGAAATGGCAAAACCCGATACAAAATTGGAAAAGTTATGGTCCACCAACTTGGGATTTTCCCAATAAAAAAAGGATCGACGAGAATTAAATTCCGAAAACGCTCTGGCTCTTCGGTTGCCCAAATTGTCAATAATTTAGCACTCCAAGAATGAGCTAAAATATTAGCAGAAGACCATCCGAGATGCTGCATTAAAGCTTCTAAATCACTAATAAAATCAGCAAAACGATATCCAGCTTGCGGTTTACTGCTATCTCCATGTCCGCGTAAATCAGGAGCTATGATATGATATTTAGTAGCCAAATAATCTCCTAAACTTTCCCAAACTAGGCCACAATCAGCTAATCCATGTAAAAGCAATAAAGGTTCTTGTCCTTGATTCCATTCCCAATAAGACAACTCAATGTTAGAAAGATTTATAGTTTTACGTATAGCTGTAAGCGAATTCATAAAGTCAATATATTACTTATTACTTATTACTTATTACTTCCGCATAGCGGCACTAGTTATTTTCAAAAGTTCAAACTCCATTTCCTGAAAGGACAAATCTTCCCACTGCGACTAAAAATCCAGCTACAGCAGTAAAAAGAATTCCAATGAGAGTCCAAATTTGCGCAGTTTGTGAGCTTTTGATTTCCTTGACTTGTTCGCCTAAAGTATCAAGTCTAGGTGTAATACCTTCATCAAGTTTGGTCTCAACCTTGACTAACCTTTTATCAATTCCATCAATTTTATTGTCCAACCGGTCAAATTTATTATCCAGTTTTTCCAACTTTTGATTGATTTGAGTTAAAACTTCTTTGAGATCTAGTTCTATTTGAATTGACATAAGCTATACTCCTATTACATATGTTCTAGCGAGAATCCCCAGTGACTACCAATCAAAACGGGGATTCTTTTATTTTATGTGTTATCCGATTAATCAATAGTTACGAGTAGTCCTGAAATTCAAATTTAATGAAGCCCAATCAAGATTAATATTTAACATTATGCAAAATAATGACTTCTCTTCACTCTGGATACAAGGAACAACTCGCACAGGCAAAACATCTCGCTTAGTCCAAGAATTTAGTAAATGGGTCAGACAGCAACTGATCCAAAAACAGTCGAAAAACCATCCTCAAGATAATCTCACTTCCGCTGTATTAGTCCTCGCCGCCAATAACAACAATCGCCGAAAATTAGCTGATAACCTAGCCTCCGCAGTTGAAGGAACCTATCCTGTGATTTGTAAAACTCCTGTGGGTTTTATTACCGATGAGGTGGTCTTGTTTTTGCCTCTGCTGTTCGATCGCCTGAAAATCAAAGCCCAATTTCCCCTCAGATTACGCCCCGAAACCGAACAAGAACTCGCAACTCAATTATGGCGCGATGAACCAGATTGGGATGATTTAATCACCGCCGATGGTGAATATCGTTTTGTCCGCCAGACTCTCGATTTATTACAACTAGCCGGTGCCAGTGGGGTAGCAGCCGAAAATATTCCAGCTATTTTAGAACAAGGAATGGGAGATCGCGGTGGTACTAGCTTCAGCGATCGCAGAGGCGAATTACTGCTGAAATGGCGGCAATGGTGCTTGGAAAGAGGATTTTTAACCTACGGTATTATTTACGAACTTTATTGGCGCTATTTACTCCCCAGTCCCAAATATCAACAACATTTAACCAATCGTCACCAAGCAATTTTTGCCGATGATACCGATGATTATCCCGCGATCGCGAAAGATCTGTTTGAAATCTTATTAGCTCAAGGAACCTATGGCGTCTTTACCTACAACATCGATGGTAAAGTCCGCTTAGGTTTAAATGCCGATCCTGATTATTTACAAGTGTTAGCAAATCAATGCCTAGTTATTAAAACAGGACAGGGAGATAAAGAGACGAGGGGATTTGGAGATGTTGATTCAATCATAAACCTTGTCACAGAAACAGCCTATGGCATCGAGATTCCCAGCTTTATTCAATCAATTCAAACAATTTCCCGTGCCGAATTACTTCGAGCAGTTGCCGATACAATCATTAAAGCCGTCAAAGAGGAAGCTATTAAACCAGAAGAAATTGCCATCATTGCCCCAGGTTTAGATGAAATTGCCCGTTATACCCTGATCGAAATACTCTCAGCTAGTGGAGTTGCGATCGCGCCTGTTAATGAACAAAGACCACTTATAAGCTCACCCCAAGTCAGAGCATTACTTACTTTGATGGCCTTGGTCTATCCTGGAATTGCCAGATTAGTTGACCGAGATGCGATCGCGGAGATGTTAACTATTTTCTCCGAAAAAAAAGAATTGGGAAAATCAACTCCCCAAATCGATCCTGTGCGGGCAGGCTTACTCGCCGATTATTGCTATAGCGTAGACGAGAGTGAACAACCTAATCTCTTACCAGTAGAATCCTTTCCCCGTTGGGATCGCTTGGGTCATCAAGCAACCAATGCCTATCTAAAAATTGCCCAATGGATTGCTGATACCAAAATTCAACAGCAGAAACAATGTTATATCACCCCAGCAATTCTCCTGAGTAAAGCGATCGCGCATTTCCTAGAAACCAACCAAGACCTGGACTACAAAACCCTCTCTGCCTTACGAGAACTCATCGAAACTGCCCAGCATTTTTGGGAAGTAGATCGTAGAATACGCCAAAATGAACCAAGTTTACAATCTCAAGCCGTAACCGTTGCTCAATTTATCAAATTACTCCGCCGAGGTACGATTTCGGCCAATCCTCGCCCCACTCGTCAATTTATTCCCCAAGATAATTCCATTGCTCTAGCAACTATTTTCCAATATCGAGCTTTGCGATCGACCCATCGTTGGCAATTTTGGCTGGATGCCGGTTCCCATCTTTGGGACAAAGGCGGCGCGGCAACTCTTTTCGGGGCACCCTTATTTCTGAAAAGTTGGTCAGGGGATCCTTGGATGCCGGAGGATGAATATGAAATGGACAAACAGCGTTTACAGCGAATTTTACGGGATTTATTAAATCGAGTTGGCGAAAGAGTGATTCTTTGTCACAGTGATTTGGCAGTCAATGGCACAGAACAAATGGGTCCGTTATTACCTTTAGTTCAATCTTCAGTACAACTAGTCAAGTAGCAAGCCTTAATCACCTTAACTTGAGCTAATTAATATTCTCTCTCACCCAATTGCGAACAGCTTTTCTGATTGTCCGTCTGCCACTAGTTCGAGATTTTTCAATTAAATTTGGTATTTGCTGAATTGGCAACTGAGGAAAAACGAGACTTTTCTTGGCCTTGAGATATTCGCCATTTTTCAACAAGTAAATAGTTAGTGTTCCTGATTCGTAACACCAGATTTCCCTTACTTGCAACCGTGCGTAAATAGGAAAACGGGGTAAAGATTTACTCGTGAGATCAATTTCTAAAACTAGATCTGGAGGAGGATCTTGATCGAGATCAAACTTTAACTTTCCTCGGATGAGGGTTTCATTTTGAAAATAAAAGCAATTATCTGGCTCTACTCCTGCCAATTGACTTTCTAACTTCCAAGTTGTTGAGCCTAAGCTTTCATAGTCTAAGTCTAATTCCTCTGCGAGATCCTTAACTACATCGCCAATAACTTCTTTATAATATTCATGTTCTGGTAAGAGATTCATAATCTCTAGCGTGCCTTGGTCGTAAGCTAAACGAGCACCGCTGCGATCGCCCAAGTCTAAAATCAAGTCCTCAAACTGTTGCCAGTTAATATTCTGCAAGATAACTCGATCGGCTCTGGATGTGGTTATTAGCATCAATATAGACTTTCCCCATAAATTGCAGGTTAGTTTTATTTTTACGTTAAAAGTGAATCAATGCCATTGCCCCAATCAGGGTAATCGCAGTTATTTTGTATAAAATGTACTTGACAGAAGAACAGCTTCAATGGGCATGAACAGCTTGTAGACAATGTTCCCTCAATCAATGACACTATCTAATGTTGTGTCATTACCAATTTACTCTCATGGCCA
>JBCCYD010000449.1:0-5101 GCA_039190385.1 Cyanobacteria bacterium P01_F01_bin.143
CTAATGATAATAACTAAGAGTCTATTCAGCTTGGTTTGTCAATCGCTATTTAATTAAGTATATTAACCAAGAATAGTCTATGATTAAATTCTTATTTTTAATGAGCTTCTCAAAAATACATCTTGACGTGCGGAATGTGAGCTGGATTGTTCTCCCTCAAGTCTTTCAATTCTTCTGGCTCGCCATTTATCGCGTAATAAATCTATTAAAGGCATAATTCTGATCTGTTTTAAATAGTAATCAGAATCATAATGCTTATTACTACTTAGTTAAACCGCAGCCAACGTAGAGAATTATCTCTGGGGTTCCCCTTCTTACGAATTTCCCAATTAGCTTCTAGCTTGATGCCTTGTAGAGTGGTTGGTAGTTTTTCTTTTTCACTAGCATCATGTAGCCAACGCTTGAAGGTTCCTAAGCTTTGAGTAATTCCTTTTTTCTGCGCCCCTTCATAAGCTTCTCCCGTGGTTAACCAGTGTTTTGTATCAATCACAGATTTTGTTTCTGTAACTGGTTTCTCTTCTGTTTCAGATGGTTGTTTTTTGCCTTCGAGATTACTGATTTTATCTTGTAGTTCTTTTAACTGAATCTCCAGTAGGTGCAATCTGTTTATTATCACTGTGATATCGCCGCGATCGCCGATCATTTCTTCGATCGCGGAAACTCTATTTTCCAGATCTGAGTCTGAGGTCATATCACCCTGGGTTTTCAGGTATTCCCCTAACGCGGTACGTACTATATCTGCTAGGTTACAGCCTCTAGCAGCAGCTAATTCTTGGTACTGTTCGATCCATTCTGAGGGTACTCTTGCCCCTAGCATGGGGTTACCTTTATTAGTCATTGATTGCACTATTGATATCTTTGATATCACCTATTCTATCTGAGATATTTTTGTTTTGGCTGTTGAAGGTGAAATCATTTTTGACTTCACTGCTATAACCTTTAATTTCGAGGTTAGAAAAATATAATATTCTCCTGTTTAATAACCGATATAATTAATGCAGTATGATTGTTGTATTAATTACGTAATCAATAAAAAGATGAATTTTATAAAAGCTTTTGGATTAAGTTTTACAGCTCTATTTTTATTTCAATCAGAATGTTTTTCATTATCTGTGACAACTAATAGTAATTTTAAAGCTCTAGCAACTGAGAAAGTCTTAGTAGTAGAAGTTCAAGAAAGAGAAGATAATAAGTATTCTCAAAAATATAGTCAACTTGCAGAAGATGAACAGATTGAAAGAGCTAATCTTCTCAATAAAATGGCATTACGCTATCTCAGTCAGGGAAGATACAATGAAGCTGAATCTCTTCTTTTAAAATCTTTAGAGCTTTATAAACAACTACTAGGAGAAGAACATCCCAATGTAGCAACCAGTCTCAATAATCTGGCAGAAATCTATAGAGTTCAAGGAAGATACAGCGAAGCAGAACCTCTCTATCTAAAAGCCTTAGAACTTAATAAACAATTACTGGGAGAAGAACATATCAATGTAGCTCACGGTCTCAATAATCTAGCATTAATCTATAAATCTCAAGGAAGATACAGCGAAGCAGAACCTCTTCATCTAAAAGCTTTAGAGCTTTATAAACAGCTACTAGGAGAAGAACATATCAATGTAGCACACGGTCTCAATAACCTGGCATCACTCTATCAAATTCAGGGAAGATACAGCGAAGCAGAGCCTCTCTATCTACAATCTTTAGAGCTTTATAAACAGCTACTAGGAGAAGAACATCTCAATGTAGCAACCAGTCTCAATAATCTGGCAGTTTTTTATAAAGATCAGGGAAGATACAGCGAAGCAGAATCTCTTTTTCTTCAAGCTTTAGTACTAAGAAAAAAACTACTGGAAGAAAACCATCCCAAGGTAGCAACCAGTCTCAATAACCTGGCATCACTCTATCAAATTCAGGGAAGATACAGCGAAGCAGAACCTCTCTATCTACAATCTTTAGAGATTTATAAACAACTACTAGGAGAAGAACATCCTTTAGTGGCAACCAGTCTCAATAACCTGGCAGGACTCTATCAATATCAAGGAAAATATAGCGAAGCAGAACCTTTTCTTATAAAAGCTTTAGAGCTTAATAAAAAACTGCTGGGAGAAGAACATCCCAAGATAGCAATCAGTCTCAATAACCTGGCATCGCTCTATCAAGATCAGGGAAGATACAGCGAAGCAGAACCTCTTTATCTACAATCTTTAGAGCTTGATAAAAAACTACTGGGAGAAGAACATCCCAGCGTAGCAACCAGCCTTAATAACCTGGCATCGCTCTATCAAGCTCAGAGAAGATACAGCGATGCTAAACCTCTCTACGAAAAAGCCCTAAAAATTGCTGAAGCAAAACTAGGAACAGATCATCCCGACACGAATCGAATTAGAAAAAAGTTTCAAGAAAACTTGGAAGCAATGAATAAACAGCGCCAATAGTATTAAAGAATCAATTATACCGTAATAAAACTTTTTTAAACTAGCGAAAAATGCCAGATCGGCCTTAAGAGAAATTTTGAGAAAATCTTGGTGACGTAAGTTTGAAAAATAGCCTCGCGATCGCCTTGTTTTCACGCGATCGCGGATTTACCATCCAAGATAAATTGTTGATACAATCTGCTTAACGCAATTTTAGAGCATTGTATTATGGCTTACAACTTAAATAAAGAAATTAGAAAGAAGTTTATAACTGTAATTTTGGCTTTTATCTTCTCTCTTGTTTCTGTATTTTCTCTTCCTGTAAATTCTAATTTATCGAGCAATATTGCTTTGGCAGAAACAATTTCTCCCTGTGATGCACCAGAAATTACAGCCGATTACCCTTATGAATCGAAGTTTATCGAAATCTTAGGCTCAAAGATGCACTACATTGATGTGGGAGAAGGAGAACCGATTCTGTTTATTCATGGCAATGCCAGCTGGTCTTATCTCTGGCGTAATATTATTCCCTTTGTGATTCCTAACAGAAGAGCGATCGCGGTAGATCTTATCGGTATGGGAAAGTCCGACAAACCAGATATTGACTACAGTTTTACCGATCACTCTCGTTATTTAGAATCCTTTATTGCTGCATTAGATTTACACAATATAACTTTAGTTGTTCACGATTGGGGTTCTGCCTTGGGGCTTCATTATGCTCGTCGTCATGAAGATAATGTCAAGGGAATTGCCTTTATGGAAGCTTTGATTCCGCCCTTTTTTCCTGTTGCTAATATCGAACAAATGGGTTCACAATTAGCTGCTGTTTTTGGCATGGTGAGAGATTCTCCCGAAGGGAAAAAACTTGTTTATGAGGATAATATTTTTGTCGAGGAACTATTACCCAAGGCCGTCAAGCGAGATTTAACTGAGGCAGAGCGAGCAGCCTATCGTTGCCCTTATCTAGAAAAATCATCCCGTAAACCGACTTTAGCTTGGGCCAGTCAAATTCCTATTGCCGGACAACCACCAGAAATGGAAGATATTATTAATGCTTATGGAGAATGGTTAACCCAAACGACAATTCCTAAATTACATTTTTACGTTTCTCCTGGTGGTTCTCTCAATCCTCCAGAAGTTGCCCAATGGACAGCTGAACATTTTCCCAATATTGAAACCCATTATTTAGGTGAGGGTTTTCATTACATGCAAGAAGATTATCCCGAAGAAATTGGTCGAGCGATCGCGGATTGGAGCAGAAGAATTGATTGAAGACAAATTATTTTGAGTTATCTTGGAAAAGAAAAATTGATACTTTAATGACCTATGGTTACTTCTACCCCCAATTCTGCTGCTGTTCATCAAACGCCATCCTTAGAAATTTCAGCATCTCGTCAATTTAATTCTTGGCTACATGAACAGAATCTGAGTTTGGCTTTTACAACTTACCAAGCAGGAAAAGTTTTCTTTATTGGTTTGCAGCCTAGCGGGAAATTATCAATTTTTGAGCGCAGCTTTGACCGTTGCATGGGCTTATATGTTTCTGGTTCTACTTTATATTTAAGTTCTCTGTATCAAATTTGGCGTTTTGAAAATGCTTTGCAACCAGGACAAATTCATAATGGTTATGACGCACTTTATGTGCCTCAGATGTCTTATCTTACAGGCGATCTCGATGTTCATGATCTGATTGTGGAAAAATCGGGTCAATTGGTTTTTGTGAATACATTGTTTAGTTGTTTAGCAACAGTAAGTCATACCCATAGTTTTAAAAATTTATGGCAACCACCTTTTATTTCTAAGTTAGCTGCCGAGGATCGTTGTCATCTTAATGGGGTGGCACTTAGGGATGGAAAGGCCCGTTTTGTGACTGCTGTGGGGCAAACAGATATTGCCGATGGCTGGCGCGATCGCAGACAAGATGGTGGTTCGATTATCAATGTCAGAACCAATGAAACAGTAGCAACGGGTTTATCGATGCCCCATTCTCCTCGTTGGTATCAAGATAAACTATGGGTGCTCAATTCTGGGACGGGGGAATTTGGATTTATTAAGCTCAAAGAAGGCAAGTTTGAGCCGATCGCTTTTTGTCCTGGATATTTGAGGGGATGTGCGTTTAGTGGTAATTACGCGATCGTCGGTCTGTCCCAATCGAGAGACAATAAAACTTTTGCTGATTTAGCAATGAATGCCAAGTTAGAAGAGCAAGGCGTTGAACCTCGTTGTGGACTGATGGTAATTGATTTAAATAGTGGCGATATTGTCCATTGGTTGCGGATTCAGGGTGTGGTGAAAGAACTTTATGATGTTTCGGTGTTACCAGGAGTGAAAAGACCAATGGCGATCGGATTTAAGTCCGATGAGATTAGGAGAATTATTAGTATCGAGGAATAGATTTTATTAATGGCTGTTTCATAATTAGAATAATGTTCTATTTTAAGTCTTTTTTGCTGAAACCATTCATTGTGTTTATTGTCACGATATCTCTTGTTTCTGCAATAATTTTCTTGGAATTTTATTCAGGGATAAACAGAAGTTCTATATGGTAATCCATTGGTGACAACTTAAGCTGAAATAGCAGTTGTCAAGGGGATTTGAGAATTTGGCGAAAAGAAGAAATCCTCTTGATTCTTTTGTCGGTCAGGGAACGGAGCAATGATCAGTCGAACACGCGGTTTTCGGATAGA
>JBCCYD010000450.1:0-5098 GCA_039190385.1 Cyanobacteria bacterium P01_F01_bin.143
AAAAAAATCTTTTTAAGCTAATCTCTAATTAATAACAAGAATTATTATTATGTCTTTATAATAACTGTATGTTGTTAATGTATACTTCTAAAATATATTCCGCGATCGCGTAGTACCTACCTTTGACTAATCGCAAACAGCAAACGAAATAAAAATCATGATCGCAGATCAATAAAAAAGAATTATAGTTTTGCTGAATTACAAAGATGATTTTTTTTCTCACATAGAGATGTTTATCCAGAGAACCGAATCTGGACAAGCCCAGCGACCTATTACTGGGCAAAGGAAGACGCAGAGAGAGGTTTAATCTCTTACTCGCGTGATTTCAGCAATATCTTTGCCTTCTAAAATTGTCTCTCGAAGATTAGCGCCTTCAAGATGAGCTCCCTCAAGATTAGCTCCCTCAAGATTAGCTCCCTCAAGATTAGCTTCCCTAAGATTAGCGCCTTCAAGATTAGCTCCCCTAAGATTAGCTTTAATCAGAATAGCTACCCTAAAACTAGCTCCCTCAAGATGAGCTCCCTCAAGATGAGCTCCCACAAGATTAGCGTAAGTTAACGTTGATTTCGTCAAGTAACTATCTTTAAAATTAGCTCCATAAAAATCTCTCATATATAAAATACAGTTCTCAAGATTCAAAAAACTCAAACATTGAAAAGCAAGAGTATTTTTTATTCCTATTCTTTGTGCTTGCAAACTAGCTATCCACTCACCAAAAACTTCACGGGAATGCCAATTGATCTGAGAGAGTTCCTTCGTAGTTCTCGCACAAGCATTAAGAGTTGCAAGTAAGGATTCTTCCGCATTACGGGCTTGACGCTTTTCTTCCTGATAATTAGGACGAGGATCTAATTTTTCCATTGGCATTCCATTCACTAACATCACCTCAATAAGGCGACATAGCATTATCTTCCAATTTCTCACTAATTCAGGTTTCTCTGCATAAATCAATTCAATTTCGTCCCAAACAAAATTAAATAAATATTTGCTCATCGCCGAAGGTCCACAAAGCTCAGCCCAACTCACTAAAGCATCAATTTCATCACAACCTTTGCGAAAATTCTTTTTCCTTGCTTCTAAATCTTCATAGATATATCTAACTTCTTCGACAATACGTTTCGCCGTGAGATATTCCCCAAAACTTTTGTGAGTAAATTCAAAAGTTTTTTCTTGGTCGCGAATTCCTCCACTTTCCCGAAAATAGAAAGCTGCCAACAATCGAGTGATACAAGCCGAGGAATCTTGCTCGAAACTATTTTGAAACCTAACTAAAATTTGATTCAAACCGCTCTTACTACAATGCGTTTCAATTTCTCTAACTGTTGTCGTTCTGCCATTACCATGCCAACAAGACAAAGCAATTTCTTCGAGAATCCCGATAAATTCCTCTAAACTAATACCTTCTAACCGACGATGACCATGCTTTTCATATCCTCGTTCGTATACCGCTTCTAACAAATCACCATAGATTTCATTGAGATTAGTATCGGCAGTAAACTGCAAGATATCTCGCTCAAAACTCAGAGCAATCAAATAATTGAGCAATGGTTGTGTCGTAATATCAACTAAATTTTCCTGATCTAGTTCACCAGGTAACCCATCATAGTTTTTGCCTTTAGCTTTACCGTAATTTATCCACCAATTTTGTCTTTGGTCTTCTTGAAGAATATTTTCTTCGTCAATATATTTTTTCTGCTCATAATCTTTTAAAAAATATGGCAATAAATAAAGCAATTGATGGGGAGAACGTTGCTTGCGATTGGCTTGAATTACAACTTCCCTTCCGCTAATAATCACCTGAAGCCGAGCTTTGTACGAATTAAATTGTGTAACCAAAAATCGCACAGCTTCCACAAAATCCTTCGCGGCATTTTCTGCAATTTTGCCCTGCATTGATAATTCATCTAAACCATCAAAAATAATCAACAATCGTAAATCTTCGTTGTCTCTTTCTATCGGGTTATGAGACAGAAAACAATTGGTTTGAGCAAATTCGCCAATGGCTTTAACCAAATCATCACCATGACTAAACTTGTGCAACGGAATAAATAAAGTTGGGATATCACCTTTAGCTGCTCGTCGTGCCGCAAAAATCTTTCCAAAAGAAGACTTGCCGCTACCAGGCCCTCCCGTGAGCAAACGAATTGCATCTTCTTTCTCTGCTGCTTGGAGCCATTTTTCTAATGATTCTTGGAGTTTAACCGCAATTCTTTTCTTGTCGCGATCGTGATCGCGCTCAATCCCCTCATTCTCCGATCGCTCGATTTTCTCTTCGTAATAAGCTCTCAAAGGCACATAAACCTGTTTCAAACCAAAAGCTTCAGCAAACATGGGTTCTTCAATTTGCTTTTGCAACCAAGCTCGATAGCGTAACCATTGTTGTTGTCTTTTATTTGCTTGGGTAAAAGGAGTATCTAATCTTTCCTGAATAACAATATATTCTTCATTACGAGTTAGCCATTCTTCATTCAGCGCCTCGACAAAATAGACTGGAAAACTAGCACTGATTCTTTCTGCATCAATTGGTTTCTCGACAAAATCTTGCAACCATGTCGCCAAAGCTGTTTGAATTTCGGAAACTAATGGTAAATGTTCTGGATGTTCAAAGAAATCGCTATTGAGAATTAATTCCTGATTCGCGATCGCAGAAGTTAATTGCTCAGAAAAATACTTATAGTTCTCGGGCTTAGCGATTAATGAGGCTTCATATTCTTTGACTAGATTCGCGATCGCCTGCATCAGCGATCGCACGATTAGCAAACCAGCAATCTCTTCTGGCTTAGTTTCTAATCCCAAAGATTCGAGCAGCTCCACCCCATTTTCGGCTAAATCATCCCATTGCAGAAAACCAACATTAACTGCACCTTTTCCCAAGGCTACCAAAAGACTTTTAATATCGATTTTTAACTCTTTTTGTAGCGGAGAACGACGATTTTCGATTTTTATGCCAGATTCATTAGCCATCAAGCTTCAATCCATTTATTTAGGTTATTTCGCTATCTCCAATTTATCAGATTGATTCACTTTATTAGTAGAATCAGTCTTCGCGATCGCATTACCCAATAAGATTACTGGCACTGGAAATTGTCAAATCATCGATAAATAATCAAATAGGAGTACTACTTATAGTTTTTGCTTCCCGCTGAATATTTCAATCGATAACTAAAACTTAATAATTTCAACCAAGTACCAGGATATTGCTCCTCCAGCCAAGATTGCGAATTGTCTAACCAACCAGGTAACCAACCACCAAACAATAATTTTCTAACGGCATCAATACTAAATGCCAAATAAGAACCTAACCATTTCAATAAACTTTGCAGTCCTGCCATCTGCCAAATCCACCAGAGTAAAGCAGGGTTTTTCCGAGCCGCAATCAGCGCTAGTTTAGTAAAAGTGACCCAGTCAGTACGATCTTTAATAAAAGTATCTGCAACTTCAGGTGGTTGCGCTTCTAGTAACCCAAAAAAGGTATTGAGCATCGAGTTAATTCTCTGAGGCGGCAAGATAGTATGAGTAGGAACCATCATTCCTTTAGAAAATAACCAAGTAACAGAAATATTACTTTGGTAGGCTCGAATTTGACTCAGATGCTTCGAAGTTAAAAGATCATGTTTAAGCGCTGTATCAAGTAAACTGGTGAGCCGATCTAGATTTCTCACTAGTGAACCAAAACCAGTAAAGATGAGGGGTGATTGCAAAGATGCCGCATCGCCGATCGCAAGCAGACGATCAAAGGCCACAGTGCGATCGCCACCACTAGTACTAAAATGACCAGGGATATAACCAAATGTCGCTTTTTTCCAAACCAACTCATCCATATTGCAACGACGATACTCGGGCAAAATGCTAAAGAAGTCCTCATACATCTCTAACAGAGAACCTGGGTTTTCTGGATGAATTTGATGATAATGGAAAAGATAAAAAGTTAATTCTCCATTACCCGCAGGAAATAATTCCCAAATCAATTGTCTTCCCCGAGAGATATCACCGTGGGAATTCAACACATCTCCATACTGATCATCCCAAACCTCTGGGGTAAAACCTTTTTCTATAACGGCACCCACAGTAGGACAAACACTATCAAAAGCCCTACTTCCATTGAGCTGCCAGGCGATCGGCGAAGCAGTCCCCATCGCATCCAACAACAATCTTCCGGTTACTTGCCTCGACTCTTGATTCTTTAAATTTACTAAATCAACACTCACTTCTTGAGCAGAAATATCAGCGCGAATAAATTCGGTTTCATCCCAAATTTCGCCTCCTGCTTGTACTAGTTTTTCACCGCAAAATTTGAGCAACTTTTCTGAATCAATCGCAATATTCAATACGGTCGGAGTGTATAAAACCGGAGCCTTGAGATTTTTTGGATTATAGGCATCAAAAAACTTACTAAATCCATCTGTATATTCTGCGGCAATCACATTTTCAAAATCTTCTGGCGTGAATAGACCTAAATTAATTAAACTCTGAAATTCATCACGGGAAATATTCCATTCCCGATTCATTCTGCCAAAAGGCAATCTTTCGATCAGCAAAACACGATAACCTTTTTGGGCCATCACCGCAGCATGAATGACTCCCAAGGCTCCGCCAATATAAATAAGATCGTATTCTGGTTGAGAGTTCTGTTCTTTTTTCCCCGAACTATTCTTAAAGATAACTTCCTTGGGTTGTTGCGGATTTCTGACACCTTCGCGCCATCTTTTTTCCCACCAATAAACGCGATTGAGATCATATTCGCCATTGGGAAATTTCTGAAAATATTTGACTGTCTGAGGATAATATTCAGCTAAGGCTTCAAATATCGATTGTTGCGATAAATCTATTTCAGGTGGCTCGGGATAGGTCGGGGGAAATGCGATGCGCAGCTCTTTAACTAAAGTATTTTTGATTTGAGAAATCTCTTTAATTTTTGTTTCACCCCATTGAAACATTTTGAGATAGGTAGTTCGTTGTACTGTCCAAACGAATATGGATAATTCACTATCAGATTGGTCAGAAAATTGCAGACGAATTCCGTCAGAAGTTGTTATCCTGGTAACACTTTTGGGTTGCCATTTATGCTGTAACCAATTGCGAACAGAATCAATATCGG
>JBCCYD010000451.1:0-5076 GCA_039190385.1 Cyanobacteria bacterium P01_F01_bin.143
CAGGAGTCTCCCATTGAGATTCTAGAGGTGACAGCTAACGAAATGAACTTTCGCTGTCGGGTTTGCGGTATGGATAATAATGGAGAATCGGTGATTTTATTGCATGGATTTCCCGAAACTTCTCATATGTGGGAGAAAGTTATGAAATTTTTGGCATCCAAAGGTTATAGATGTCTCGCTCCCGATCAACGGGGATATAGTCCAGAAGTTGCCGATTACGTAAGCGTTTTTAGTGAATCCAAGGCTCGAATTGATTGGGAATCAGTTGAGTCACGATAAACTCGAATGCATAATTTCGGAAATTAAGCTACAAATAGTAACTATTGATGGACTTGGGAGCTGAGTATATGTGTGGCATAGTTGGGTATATCGGGACACAAGAAGCTAAAGAGGTTTTAATCTCTGGTCTAGAAAGATTAGAATATCGCGGTTATGATTCGGCGGGAATCGCAACAGTATCGGAAGGTAGACTGAATTGTGTAAAAGCTAAAGGTAAACTTTATAATCTCAGGGAAAAACTAGAACAAACTGTTGATAGTGCTCAGTTGGGGATTGGGCATACTCGCTGGGCAACTCATGGTAAACCAGAAGTCCATAATGCTCATCCTCATCTAGATGGTAACCTCAAAGTTGCAGTCGTGCAGAATGGAATTATTGAGAATTATCAGGAATTACGAGAAGAATTAAAAAGCCAAGGTGTGTTATTTAACTCAGAGACTGATACTGAGGTTATTCCCCATTTAATATCTCAGTATTTGGCTGATTCTAAGCTTTCTTTGTTGGAAGCTGTTCAAAAGACGATTCCCCGTTTAGATGGCGCCTTCGCGATCGCGGTAATTGATGCCGATAATCCCTACGAACTAATCGTAGCCCGTCAACAAGCGCCTTTAACTCTTGGTTTTGGCCAGGGTGAATTTTTCTGTGCTTCTGATATTACGGCCTTAGTTCCCCATACTCATGCAGTTTTGACCCTAGAAAACGGAGAAATGGCCAGACTGACACCTTTGGGTGTGGAAATTTATACTTTTGCCGGAGAAAGGGTTAGTCGCTTCCCTCGTACTCTGGATTGGAATCCTGGACAGGTGGAAAAGCAAGGATTTCGTCATTATATGCGCAAGGAAATTTACGAACAACCTGGAGTTGTGCGCAGTTCCTTAGAGACTTATGTGAATCCCAATTGGAAGGTGGAAGATAATCCGGATTTTAGTCCAATTAATTTAGGTTTTTCTGAGCAGCTATACGATAATATTGATTTTATTCAAATCTTGGCTTGTGGTACTAGTTGGCATGCTAGTTTGATTGGGAAGTATTTGCTGGAGCAGGTTGCCGGAGTTATGACAAGCGTGGATTATGCTTCAGAATATCGTTATTCTCCGAAACCTGTAATGCCTCATACTCTGATTGTGGGAGTAACTCAGTCGGGAGAAACTGCTGATACGATCGCGGCTTTGGA
The DNA here is from genome assembly GCA_039190385.1 of Cyanobacteria bacterium P01_F01_bin.143. Taxonomy (GTDB): domain Bacteria; phylum Cyanobacteriota; class Cyanobacteriia; order Cyanobacteriales; family Xenococcaceae; genus Xenococcus. Next base: position 1,454 of record JBCCYD010000451.1, read on the forward strand.
AATGGAAAAGGCCAGACGTGGAAAGTTGGATAATAAGTTTAATGCCAAGTTGTTAGCCATTACTAATCGGACAGAAAGTACTATTGGACAGTTATGCGATCGCATGATTGATACACAAGCAGGGATAGAAATTGGGGTGGCTGCAACTAAAACTTTTGTGGCACAGGTCATGGGTTTTTATTTCCTGGCCTTGGATTTAGCTTATCGTCGTCAGACTTTATCTAATGAGAGGATAGATTCTATTATTACGGGTTTGCGTAGTTTGCCAGATAAAATGGAGAAAATTCTGGAAACGCAGGAAAACGCGATCGAGGAGTTGGCTCATGAGTTTGTCAAAGAGACTGAAGACTTTATTTTTGTGGGTCGCGGGATTAATTTTCCGATCGCGCTGGAAGGAGCATTGAAACTAAAAGAGATTAGTTATATTCATGCTGAGGGTTATCCTGCGGGAGAAATGAAACATGGGCCGATCGCGCTGTTGGATAGTGAGGTGCCGGTAGTCGCGATCGCAATGCCTGGTTCGGTTTATGAAAAGGTGATTTCTAATGCCCAAGAGGCAAAGGCAAGGGATGCTAGATTGATTGGGGTGACATCGGTAAATGCCGAGGAAGCAGGAATAACTTTTGATGATGTGTTGAATGTTCCTGAAGTAGAAGAGTTATTGTCGCCAATTTTAGCGGTGATTCCTCTACAATTATTGTCCTATCACATTGCTGCAATTAAAGGGTTAGATGTTGACCAACCAAGAAATTTAGCGAAAAGTGTGACTGTTGAATAGAAAACGACGGATATTAGCTAATATTTGGCTTATAGTCTATTATTTTATTGATTTTTAAGCCAAGACTATTATATAACATAAGAAACGTTTTCGACTTGGGAAATTTTAGCGATCGCTATTTCTTATTTTCGATTAACCAAACATGACAGGTGATTGGAGGTTGTGTCCAGATTAGGGATTTATGCTGGATTGGAAAAGTTAATAGTCTAAAATCTACAATTACGAGGTCAAATTACGCATGAAATCGATGAATTCTCTTGGGGTGAAAATCTTGTGGTAATCGTCAGGAGCACGACCAGGATCTCGATTCTCTTTGGTAGGTAATCTGGTGAAGATATACTGGCATTCTACTCCCTTTAGTTTAGTAGCAGTTGTTATCTTGACATCTTGGATGTAAGCACCTGTCAGACAAGCGCCAAATAAGTCTGCCTGATCTAACTTAGTTCCAATTAGTTTTGCTCTTGATAAATCAGTATGTTGCAAATTTGCTCCGCTGAGGTTGGTGCCTATAAAGCTGGCATCAGCTAGATTGGCTTGATTTAAGTTGATTCCTTGTAAATTTAGATGGTTAAAGTTCTGATCCTGACCAATTCCCGTAATAACTAGCTGCTGTACCTGTGGATATTGAAGATAACTGTTTTCAACGCAGGCATGGTCAAGTTTTTGGGCGTGGAACCAGCAGGTTCTAGTTAGGTTTGCCTCTCTAAAATCGGCACTTTTGAGGTTGGCTTCGGTGAAATTAGCATCGGTTAAGTCAGCACCGCAGAAACTTGTGCCACCTTTGGCGGCAAAGGCAATGGCTAAGTTTCGAATAGAGGTAAATTTCTTGTCCTTAACTAAAGCTCGCCAACCAATATAAATCCCTAAGATAACAATCAAAAAAGCAAAAATAATTCCGACTGAAGCCGAGATCAGAAAATCCTCAGGCTTCCAAATTAAACTTTCTAGCCAAGGTATGCTCAATAAAGTTACAACCAAACCCCCGATAATCGGAGGTAGTATCCCAAATATAGTCCAGGCTATGGCAATAGTTTTGTTATTAGCTTCAGCCCATGTTAAATTAACAGCTATAGCTATAGTTATTATTGTTGCCCAGGCGATCGCAGCAAGCAAAATTGAAATATCAGCGATTGCGATAGCAGCAGTCCAAGTGTTACTTAGCGAAGAATTAGACCAATCCATCGTGAAGAATATAGCAATCTCAGACCAATCCATCGTGAAGAATATAGCGATCGCAGTAGTTACAACCACGGTACCAACAAAAGCCCCTGATACTGAATCAATGCCAGCAATTATCAAAGGAATAATAAGGAAAATAACCAAAATTGGAGTTAGCGTTACTATTAAAGCTGCGGTTGCAATTCCAACCTGATTTATCCCTAAAACAATACCTGTAACTAGCGCAATCATTACAGCGAAAATACCAATTAAGGCAAAAGTCTTAGACAGCTTTTTAACTTGTTTACTAGCCCAGATTAGCTCTAAAGCAATAACCGTAGCAATTAATGTCAAAACTAAGATTAAAGTGACATTAGTTTCATCCATCAAGAGAGCAGTCGATAGAAATAAAGTTACAATGGCCCCTGCTAAAACCATTGTACGCTTAAAGATTCTACTAGTTGTGCTTCTATTCAATACTAAAGCTAAAATTAAAGCAATCCCTCCAAAAGCTATAGTGACAAAATTCGATATATCCCTATTAACCCAGCTCCAACTCCAAACTAAAGTTGCAATTACACTCCCAACGAATAAAGATGAACCCAGTAAAGCTAAAGCACCAGAAACCCATGCAGGCTGAAGCTTTTGATTGAGAGTAGCAATACAGAGAATTATGAACAAAATGAAACCAATTGAGCCAGCACAAGTGAAGATAATTTTCTCATTTTTGAGAGGGAAATTTTCCAAAGCCAAGTTCAGTCCAAACCACCCCATACAACCAACAAGTGTGGTGGCAAATCCTGATAAGGTAATTAGCTGTAAAGAAAATAGAATAATTCCAGTTGCCCAGCGACGCTGCAAGCCCATTTGAGACCCGCTGAAGTTGGCACTAATTAATATAGTATTTTTGAAATCGGTACTGCGAATGTCGGCATTGCTAAAGTTCGCCCCAGTTAAATCTTGCTCTCTAAAAGAGCGACCCTGAAGTTTTTGACTGCTATAGTCTGGCCCTCTTGGTTGGCTAAAATGCTCGGAATCCAGTCCAATTTCTTTCGGAATCGGCAGATTGACTCCCGCAATCTGAATTTTCCCATTTTTAGTGACTTGCTCTAAATGCTCTGCTGCTTTCTGAGTATGACCTCTTGCCCAACTTGCCATGCCACGAGCATAGACTAATAGCGGCTCTAAACCGGCTTCTGCCAAAGGCTCAGAAAAGGTTTCTACTAATGATGCTATCCTAACTATTTCAGCTTTATCCTGCTGAGCTGATTCTGCCTCATCTAAACCCAATTTCTGAAATGCTAGGGCTATTTCTTGGGCAGCTTCTCCAGGTTTGCTATAAGCAAGTACTGTCCACTGCTGAGCTTGGGCAAAATCTCTAGTATCAAGATCGTTACTTTGCAATTGCTTGCGTACATAATCTAACAAAAAGTCCGATAGCTCTTGAATTCGCTGCTGCCCAAAGTTAGCATCGGCTCGTAATCTTTTGAGCAGCTCATCACGCAGCACTGCATCAATTTCGTAAAGTTCTTGTCCTACTTCTTCACATCTATGCCTTACCCATAACTATGGAAAAGATTGCCATGACTGTACTCTAATCATCAAAGAGCTAGAGAAATTAAAGAAATGCAATCCTGGGCAAAAGAAGAACTTAAAAACGCTAATCTACCAGATAAAAGATTAAATA
>JBCCYD010000452.1:0-5075 GCA_039190385.1 Cyanobacteria bacterium P01_F01_bin.143
CTACATTAGGTAATACTTTATTTAGATTGAATAGATTTTCTGAAGCAATCATAGCTCTGCAAAATGCTATTTTGATAGATTCTCAGAATTCAGTAGTTTATGTTGTATTAGGTCATGTGCAAGCAGAATTGGGCAATCATCAAGAAGCGATCGCAGCTTACAACAAGGCACTCAGATTAAGCCCTAGCGATCAAGCTGTCAAGCAAAGTTTAGCTAGTCTAAAACACTATGTAACTTAAGTAATGTCTTCAGGCTATGCTTTGTAATTTCTCTCGTAACATAAGTACATAAGATTCGAGTCTTTTAGTCTTAACTCCAGTTACCCCAAATAGCCAGAGTCATTCCTGGTCGATAAATATTGACAAACATTGTCTGACTATCAGGAGAAAAGCAAACACCAGCAAATTCACTACTATTAAGCGCATTGCGGGCAAACCGATAATATTTGCCTTCGGGAGTAATTCCAATGAGAAACTGTTCTCCCTTGCCATCTTCGCAAACAATTAGATCACCGAAGGGCGCAACTATTAAATTATCAGGATAATCCAACATCTCCTTGCTAGGAGATTCGAGAAACAATTCTACGGTTTCTTGGGCTAAGTTGTAGCGAAATATCTGGCCAGCTTCAGCTTTGCCGCCACTAGTGCAAGTCCAATATAGTTCTCCATTGGCATAACAAATCCCTTCGCCTCTTCTAAAGATAGCTGCACCTTTAGCTTGAGCTTCATAACGCAAAGTGTCATCTTTGGGATCTACATCCTCCATTCTGACCCATTCTACAGTTTGAGTTTTTCCTATGGGGAAATCAATTCCCGTATCGATTTGGGGTTTATTTTTTATAACCATCGCTTCTAGGATGCCTCCTGCCTGGAGATTGCCTGGCTCTTGGGGGAGAAAGCGATAAAAACAACTATCGTTTTGGTCTTCAGTTTGATAGATATATCCTGTGGCGGGATCGATCGCGATCGCCTCGTGACGAAATCTACCCATAGCTTTCAAAGGAATTGGAGCGGCTAATCCCCCTGTAGCCGGAACCTCAAAGTTGTAACCGTGTTTTTTGGTGACCTTGCCCCAATAGGGTAATATTTGTTGCCAGCTATATCCAGTCGGTGCATAGGGAGTAGCAATTTCTTCTTCGCAACTAATCCAGGAACCCCAGGTTGTTGTGCCCCCCGAACAATTACGATTGGTGCCCGCTAAAGAAAGATAATGCTTTTGTAAATTGCGATCGCGATCTATCACCAAAGTTGTAGTTCCCCCAGGACAGTTCGGATCATATTGAGGAATACTTGCAGGGAGATTATTTTTGGTCATCACCGGATTGAGCTCATGGTTGCGCACCAAAATAGTCGAGCCATTTTCACCAGGAAAAGCCGCCATTCCATCATGATTATTGGGAACGAGTAAACCATCATTCATCTTTTCCCCAACGCCAGAGATGATCTTATATTGAAATCCTTCTGGTAAATCTAAGATTCCTTTGGGATCTGGTTTTAGTACGCCAAACTTGTCGATTTTCGGAGTTTTGACTGTTGCTGATTGGGAATATAAGTTTTTTAAGGATGGAGCAACTATTGCCGTTGCTAAACTACTAATTCCTACTAGTCCTAAAAATTTTCTTCTTGATAGTCCCATATTTGTGTCAATATTAATTGATTTTATTTGAGATCTTTCTTACTCTGAAACTTATCTATCAAAGGAATTTTATAATATTGCAATTTCTCAAGACTTTTTTCCTTATTCGTACTAAAGAAAACAATGAATGGCGTCACCAAAGAAATTGCGATTAAGCCCAATGTTTTTAAAGATCTGAGGTTCAAAAGATTGATGCCCAGCATGCCGCTGTAAGTAAGCAAATAGGCAATATCAATCAGTATCAAAATACCTTTTGTATAAGGAGTCCTCAATAACCCCATAACAAATGGAGTAGCTATCAAAACAAGAGCAAACTCTACTCCCGCAGCAATCTTGGCATGATGGTTAACATCCCAATAGGAGACAGGGCTATTAAAGCGATAATCACTAAAAGGATAGAAATGACGATGGGCATCATCATGATGAACTGGGAGATCGAGCAAACAATGACAAACCATACTGACACATAAAATCGCTCCCCATTTCCAATCAAAAAACCAACATATAATAAAACCAATTAAGGCAATAGGTATAGAATGGGATGTAGCGATAATATTTTGCCAAACTGGTTGATAGTAAGCTTCTCCCCAAATTTTTGCTTCCGGCATTTTGTATATAAATTTAGAAATTACATAGAACAGGAAAATGGGAATATCGGGTAATACCGAGCCAATTGCGATAGCAATATTATGTTTGGGTGCGATCGTCTTTCCCAACAACGCCATATTTATGACGTAATGGCCATGAGTTTGCATTGTAAATTCTCTTGCTATTTGAGCAGTCCATCCATAAGATAATCGATCGCAGAACATTATTGCCATAGAAAATAATCAATTTGCTCCCTGGCGACTAAGCCTCTCGTTCCGATACAGTCTTACAAGCAAGTTAAATGTGAAGTAACTCAATTGCCCTATCATGACTAATAAAAAAATAATTATTAATGCACGATTAGTAGGGAGCAAACAGTTACAAACCATATTTATTGACGATCGCAATCAAATTCAAGCCATAGTCCCTGGGAATCAAGCATCAGAGCTTAACTCGGAAACAATTCTCGATCTTCAAGGAGATTGGTTATCTTTAGGTGGTGTTGATTTACAAATAAATGGAGCTTTGGGTCTGGCTTTTCCCGATTTAGAAACTGAAGATTTTACTAAACTAGAAGCCATTTGTGATTGGCTTTGGGATCAGGGAGTAGATGGTTTTTGTCCGACAATTGTGACAACTTCAATTACCAAGATACAGCGATCACTGGCTACGATAGCAGAATTTATCGAGCATCAATCTGCTAACTCAGCCACAGCGAAAATATTAGGAGTTCATCTAGAAGGGCCATTCCTTAACCATGAGAAACGAGGTGCTCATCCGCAAGAACATTTATTGGAACTAACTATTGATAATTTACGAAAAGTCATTGGCAAATATCACTCTATTATTAAAATTATTACCTTAGCTCCTGAATTGGATACAACTGGAGAAACAATATCTTATCTAAAATCTCAAGGCATTATTGTTAGTTTGGGTCATTCTTTGGCAACGGAAGCTCAAGGGCAAAAGGCTTTTGATTTGGGAGCTTCGATGGTAACTCATGCCTTCAATGCCACGCCCAGTTTGCATCATCGTCAACCTGGTTTATTGGGCGCAGCGATTACTAATCCTCAGGTATTTTGTGGCTTAATTGCTGATGGTAATCATGTTTGTCCGACCATGATGGAAATATTGTTAAAAGCTAGTGACTGCGATCGCGGAATTTTTCTCGTTAGTGATGCCCTATCGCCCATGGGATTAGCCGATGGGGTTTATCCTTGGGATGAACGAACTATTACTGTTACAGAAGGGACAGCTAAATTAGATAATGGAACCCTTGCCGGAACCACTTTACCTTTATTAGTTGGAGTGCAAAATTTAGTGAAATGGGGAATTTGTGAGCCAGAACAAGCGATCGCGATGGCAACCAACTCTCCGAGAAAAGCGATCAACCTATCAGATAACATGATTGGCAAACCAGCAAATCTATTACGTTGGTCTTGGAATCAAGAGAAATCGAACCTATCTTGGCAAAGAATCTTTCTGACAAGTTTATCAATTTGAGTAATCCATAAAGAGTTTATAATAGTCGTATTTTGAGTAACATTCGGTAATCACTAAATTTCCAAGGTATCAACGATTACGTTACGATTAATCTAATACATAAGACAGAAAAACTATAACAATCAGCAAAGTTTTATGAGTAATACCAGTAATTTTCGACGAGCGATTCAAGATGCTCAAAATCAATCGATAATAGGGCCTAATGTGATACCCAATGCCCTACCATACCTGGGTGGAGGTCTGATCTTAACTGCGATTGGAACCTATGGTGGACTAGGCGTAATTAGCTCTCGCCCAGATTTATTTATGCCGACCTTTTGGGTCGCCATGATTGCCGAAATTGCATTATTTTTCGTAGCCCGTGGAGTTGCAGCAAGAGGCAACAACAGTACTGCTTTACCGTTATTAGCTCTTTACAGTATTCTTTCTGGTTATACCCTCAGCGGTTTGATTTTTGTTGCCCTCAGCACTTCTGGTGTTGGGATTGAAGGAGTTGGACTGGCTGCTTTGGGTTGTGGTGCAACATTTATTGTGGGAAGAAATATTGGTTCTAATCTGAGTAACGAAGATGGTCTGGCTCTGACCCAAACTATTCGCCTAGGCATGATTGCTTTGATAGTAGTTCTTGTAGGGCAACTACTATTTTCCGTTTTCGGAGTTTATACTCCTTCCTGGTTAGAAATTGGTATTTCAGGAGTTGGAGTAGCTTTGTTTGCCGGTGCTGCGGTAGTCGATTTCTACATTTTGCCTCGCACTTATGAGGACGACCAATATTTGCCTGCTGCACTGTCAATGTATTTGACTTATATCAACCTTTTTGTATTTATTCTTCGTCTTTTGATTGCGCTTAATGGCCGTGACTAAACTATTTCCCATTTTGCGTTTCTAATTAATTTTTAAGAGAGAGCGAGTTCTACTAGATACTCGCTCTCTCTTTTTTTCTGTCAATAATAGATATCTTGGCTGAGCAATATCAAACAATTAATCTTAATTACTAGAGTTTTAATCAATAAAATAAGTAAAGTCAAGGTTGTATTTACTGAATTAATAAATACAGTAAGTTAGGTATTATCTACAAGGTTGTCGGCGGCAAAGATTAAGAGTATAAAGGAAAAAGGACTCTAAAAATAATTCAATATATTAACTTTAATATTAATTGAAAAATACGGAGTTCTTATCTCATTATTATACGTAATCCAATCAGCTATTGACTTTTGGAGATTAGCTTTCAGTTTTATTGTGCTGTAAAAGCTAATACCCAAGGGGTTTAAACAATATTATTCAGTACCTAAAATGAAAATTAACTTATTAACTAATGTTATTGCTAATGTCATTATTAGTAGTGCATC
>JBCCYD010000453.1:0-5057 GCA_039190385.1 Cyanobacteria bacterium P01_F01_bin.143
AAACATCTTGCTCTGAATATGCTGAGGACTGTTCAGAAAAAACGACAGTCAATCAAAGGATTACGCAAACAAGCTGGGTGGAATGATTCCGTCCTCAAATCCTTACTTTATGCTGCCACAAAAGTGTGAGGTAGCCCTGATTATCTACTGCATCATAAAGCCAACTGCTAACTTCTGCCCAACAATGGTATTGATAACTATCTTGAGCTAAATCTTCTTGAGAGTCTAACCAAGCTCTAGCATTATTAAACGCTAATTCTCGATTACCTGGCCCTTTAATTAAGGTAGCAATGGCAATGGAATAACAAGCAACAGCATAACCACAACTATTGTTCGGATGAGATAAAGATGTATCCTCGATGGCAAAATTAGCTATCTCTGTCGCTTCTAAACCACTTCCCCAGATACCTAAAGGAGTATTTCGCATCAAGCTGCCGTTAGCTTTAGAACCCATACAGGACTTAGATGCAGACTTTTTCATTACTGTTGCGTAACCTTCTTTCTTAAGATCAATATTTCTATATGAACCTAAAGAATGAGATGTGGTAAAACCCATATCAAATGGATGAGATTCTATCCACCTAGCGTAGTGACGGGCAATTATTTCTAAGTCAAAAGTTTTGCTTCCGGCTAAAGCTTGCGCTAAACAAAGAGTCAATTCTCCATCATCGGTAATTTGTCCTGGTGCAACTTCTAAATCGCCTCCTCCAGGCATATTCATTGCCCATGCTACTTCTTCGGAAGTTGGATCATGATCTAAAAACTCTAGAGTAGCTCCCGCAGCATCTCCTGCCAATGCGCCTAATAAGCAACCTTTGGCCGCATTAAATTTATCTTGATTCATCTAATATTTCAGTCAATAAATTGTATTTTAGTTATTTGGATTATTAATTATAAAAATTCCCATTTGTGTGGGCGCACCAATCTGCTCTACTAAATTTCCTACAGGTAGAAATTCTACTTGATAATTATTTCTCTGGGCTACTTCTTTTGCCCAAGATTCAAACTCTTTTCTTGTCCATTCAAACCGATGATCATGATGTCTTATAGTCCCAGGGTTCATATTTTGAAAAACTACATTGTATTCTGCATTAGGTGTGGTCAAAACAACAGTTTTTGGTTTGGCAAACTCAAAAACAACTCTTTCTAATGCTTGCAATCGATTCTCATCTAAATGTTCAATAACTTCAACGATCGCAGCTGCATCATAGCCTTCTAGTCTCTGATCTTTGTAAGTTAAAGAGCCTTGAAAAAGTTGGATACGCTCTTTTTGTTTTGGAGCCAACTCATCCCAATGTAATCTATCTTTAGCCTTGGACAATTCTCTGTAGGAAACATCCATTCCAGCAATCTCCTGAAACTGCTTATTTTTTAATAGCATTCGCAATAATTTTCCTTCTCCACATCCCAAATCAATTACTTTTGCGGCTCCCGATTTTTGTAATTGCTCTAAGACTGAAGATAATCGTTGTTTATTTAAAGATTCTTTCTGTTTTTGAGTTTCTATATTTTCTTCTGATGTAATTTCTTCTGTTGCTTCTGTTCCATTTAATCTTTCTAATGCTTGTCTGGAAAAAGAACGAAGATTGATCAGATATCGTTTGGTAATTTGTTCTTTTTCAGGATGATTAGCTAGCCAGCCTTGACCTTTTTCAAGTAACTTATCAATTTCATGTTGGCTAACATAATAATGTTTATCATTATCTAGAACAGGAACCAAAACATATATATGAGAAAGCAATTCTTGAACTGTTATGGTTTGAGATAATTCCACAGTGAAATATTTACTATGGCCCCATTCGGGAAATTTCTCATCTAAAATATGCCGTTTTAGTGTGACTTGATATCCTAAAGGTTCAAATAATTTTCTAATAAGAATCTCTCCACCTTTTGGTGCGGGAAGAACTGATATTTTTACTTCCAAAGGTATTTTTGTCGCAACTAAGTCTGGCTTTTTATTGCATCTTCCATTCATTGCCGTAGAAAATGCTTTAGCGATCGCAACACTCATAAAGGATGAAGCTACATAGGGTCGATCATTAACATATTGTCCCAAGGAAAATTTTTGCTGCGATCGCATCCTATTTCCTCTGACCATCTTAATCGGATCAATATCTAGCAACAACGCAACAGTAGTTTTATCCTCAGAACTCTCTGGATAGAAAATATGAGCTTTTCCTATTGACAAATCTACTGACTGAAATCTATCAGGATGTTTATGCAACAAAAATCCCAAGTCAGTTGCTGGTTGATGTGTTGTAGTTATAGTTAATAACATTTATTACTTCTAAATCAGATTGCTGATTCCTAGATAATTTCTAATTCAAATATCAACAGGAAATACCCAATCTTGGTATTGAGAGTCTCTATTTTCTGTAATATTAGTTAACTTTTCCCTAATTTTTTCAGTAATCGGTCTACTAGTTGAAAGCTGATAATTTTCTATTTGTTTAACTGGAGTGATTTTAGCTGCAGTTCCACTAAAAAATACTTCATCGGCAATTAACAGCTCAGTCTTGTCTACTGCTCTTTCAATAACTTCTATTCCCAAGTCTTTAGCCACAGTAATTACACTATCTCTGGTAATCCCCTCTAAAATATCTTGATCAAAGCCAGGGGTAATTATTTTATTATTTCTGACGATAAAAATATTCATTCCCGAAGCTTCACAGATTTTTCCCTGAGAATTCATTAAAATTGCTTCATCGAAACCAGATTCTACGGCTTCGGTTTTAGCTAGAGAAGAAGTAATATATGCTCCACTAATCTTTCCTCTCAAGGGTAAACTACGATCTTCCTGACGATACCAAGAACTAATCCGACAACTAATCCCATCAGGAGGTAAATAATCTCCTAGCTCCAAACCGTAGATAAAAAAGTTCTTTTCAATTTTATGCAATCTAGGGGCAATTCCCAAGTCAGAAGTATAGATAAAAGGACGAATATAAAAAGACTTCTCTGGTTTATTTTTTTTGACGAAATCAATAATTGTTTGCTGAATTTTGTCTGCGGGTAAATCGTATTTTAAAAACTTGGCACTATTACTTAATCTTTGGCTATGACGATCTAATCTAAATAATAAAATTTGTTGAGGATTATCGGGATTAGGAATACCTCTCATCCCGCCAAAAGCTCCTGTCCCATAATGTAGCGCATGGGTAGCTATGGAAATATTAGCCTGTTCAAAAGGGATAAATTGATTCTCAAAATAAGCAATAGGCAAGAAGTTATGCATGATTTAGATTAAGTCTTTAACGCCAGAATTTCTTAGTCAGACTAATAATTCTATCTTTTTCTGACAACTTATCAACATTTTTAGCTTTGAGTAATTTATAACAGAAATTTATTTAGATATAGCCGAAGAACGTACTTCTCCCAAAGTTACGGGAGTGCGATCGCGAAATATGAGTTAAAACTCAATATTTTTACCATCCCCACTAAAATTTTAATGATGTTTCAACCATCCAAATAAATCTCCGACAGTTAATGATAAATTCTTGACCAACTCTGGAGGAGGTAGAATTGCAGTCTCTTTCTGTAAAAGTTGTGGTTGTTGCTGAGGTGGATATATCAAAACCGAACGGGCTTCTGGATCGATTAGCCAGCCCATTTGGCTGCCATGATTGAGAGAATGTAAAATTTTTCCTGTAACTTTCGTCTGATTTTGACCTGGGGATAGAATTTCAATAATCCAATCTGGTGCTAGATTAAAGATATTCTCTACATTCCCCTTATCATCAACAGGAATTCTTGACCAAGCAAACACAGTAATATCTGGAACAATAGCCAACCCACCAAATATGCAGCGAAGTTCAGTATAGGCACGAGCAATTCGCTGTTTTTTAACTACAGCATTAATGGCTTCAGTTAGCTCCACTTGAATTGTACTATGATGTCCTTGTGGCATAGGTTTGGGAATAATTTGACCATCAATATACTCCTTCGCGGGTTTTGTTTCTGGAAGTTGTAGAAACTCCTCTAAACTAATTGTTTTAGCTGGCGTTTGTACCATTTTGATTGTCGTGCGAACTTCAATTTTTGCTCTTGATTAATCCTATCAAAAAGCAAATCTGAACGAGCAAGAGGTATTTTTGCAATCTAAAAGAATAGCGATCGCTCTATGATTGATTCAAAAAACTGGTAACTCCAAAACAAATCCTGGTAAAACCTTTTCTCCTGATAAGCTGACTGGAAGCGATAAAATTTCCACCGGTTGATTCTGACGATAGATTGTCACTTGTTGGTTTTGAGGATCGATTAACCAACCTAAAAGTAAACCACTATCAAGATATTCCTGCATTTTCCTTTGAAGTTGATTTAAAGAATCGGTACGAGAACGTAGCTCAATAACAAAATCGGGACAAATGGTTGCAAATGTTTCTTGTTCTTCTAAACTCAAAGCTTGCCAGCGCTCATTAGCAATCCACGCAACATCGGGAGAACGTTTTCCTCCATTCGGTAAGCTAAAAATAGTGGAAGAGCTAAAGACTTTTCCTAGCTGAGTTTGACGATTCCATAGCCAAAGATGTCCATTTAAATCAGATTCTCTGTTGCCACGAATAGCTCCAACGGGAGGCATAATTATTAATTCTCCTTGAGCGGTTTGTTCTAGTTGCCAATTTTCGTTGATTTGGCAGAGTTGATAGAATTGTTCATCGCTGATACCAAGGTTTTCTATATTTAAAACAATAGGTTCGGAAGTAATCATACTTTCTATTTGGGCTAAATCATCAAAGTTTTTAGATTAATTCGGATCAAATACTTCGGAAACTTTCAACTTAAGTTCTTTAAATTTAGAAGATTGGATTAAATCATCATTACTAAAATTTCCTACTTCTATATAGGTATCTACCTTAAGTTCTAAAACTAGAATTGTTTTGGTTTGAGGATCAACAATCCAATACTCAGGAATACCAGAATCTTGATATTGAATTCTCTTGGGAATGTAATCTCGTTCTCGTTGGATTTCTCCAGTAATATCAACTTCAATAACTAATAAAGGCGGAGCCATATTAAGCCTAATAGTATTGCGCTTGGATAATTTTTTAAATTGTTCT
>JBCCYD010000454.1:0-5052 GCA_039190385.1 Cyanobacteria bacterium P01_F01_bin.143
AGTGTTTATGGTCAAGCCACTGTTGCGGGTTAGACCTGGATCAAAATCCTACTCCCTAGAAATTTCGGCTAAAGAAGAACCAGAATTATTTAAATTCATTTATCGTTTGGCCGATGAAGCTCAAGCACCTCGTCCTCATAAGGTTTTCTTGTCGGCCAATGTTAATGCCGCAGTTTTTTATGATATTTCAATTCTCAATTTATTCTTTTCTTCGAAGAAAAACCTAGAAATTGGTTTAGGTTTAGTTAATGTTCTCACTTTAGGTGAGTTGAAAGCTGTCTTGGCTCACGAATTTGGCCATTTTGCTCAACGTTCGATGAAAGTATCTCATTGGGTTTATATTACTCATCAAATTATCTCTCATATAGTAGGAGAGCGAGATATTTTAGATAAATTTTTGAGAGGCTTATCTCGTTTTGATATTCGCATTGCCTGGATTGGTTGGCTTTTATCTTTGATTGTCTGGTCAATCCGTTCCCTTTTAGAAACAGCCTTTTTATGGCTATTAATTGCCCAGCGTGCTTTATCGCGAGAAATGGAATTTCAGGCAGATTTGGTAGCAGTTTCTCTTACTGGGAGTGATGCTCTGATTCATGCTTTATATAAAGCTCATGTGGCGGATTATGCTTGGGAGCGGAGTTTGAGTTTTTCTAGCTCAGAACTGAATAGCGATCGCCTAGTGACAGATTTATACACCATCCAAACCCATATTATTGAAAAGATTAGAACCATTCTTAACGATCCTGAATATGGCAACGTTCCTGATATCCCCCAAAATAATCCGGAAAGTCATCGCTTATTTGAAACCGCGATCGCGGAGCCACCGCAAATGTGGGCGACGCACCCTTCCAATATAGATCGAGAAAAGAACGCGAAAAGAATCTATGTGGCTAATAAGTTGGATGATCGTCCTGCTTGGACTTTATTCGCCCATAGTAACGAGATGCGTCGCAAGATGAGTAAGCATCTGATTCAATTAGCATCTCCGCCGAAAGAAGCTAAATGGGTTAACATCAAAAACTCTATTGAACAATTAGATCTCAAATATGCGCGTTTTTATTTCGATCCGGCTTACCAAGGTAATTATCTGGGACGTTCTATCGTACGTTATGCAGCTACTACTAAAGATTTATATGAATCTTCTAGTCAAGAATCTGATTTAGACCAATCTTTAGCTGCTTTATATCCAGAATCTCTCAAAGGTGATCTAGAAAGACTAAAAGTTTTAGAAAACGAAAAAGCTTCACTTAGAGCTTTACAGGAAGGTCATGCTAAAGCTCCTGATGGGATCATTAGACATCGAGGGAAAACAATTTCTCGTTTCGATTTACCTTCTGCGATCGCGGCGGTGAATGTCGAGTTAAGAGCGGTTCAAGGTCGAATACTATCTCATGATCGTCTTTGTCGCACAACTCACCGCAATATTGCTATCAAAATGGGATATGGCTGGGAGAAATATTTAGTTGGTTTGCTGGAAATATTGCACTACACAGACCATACCGCAGCTAATTTGGAAGATGTGTTGGGTTATTTGGGCAATGTATATCAGGTGATTACAGCAGATAATAATATTAGTAAACGGGAATTAAAACGCTTGTTGGTAGCTTCTGCGGAGGTTGATCGAGTTTTAGCTAAAGTATATGAGGAGAGTAAATTAGTGGAACTTGATTCCTCTATCTCCCAAAACTTTGATAATTTAACTTGGTCAGAAATGTTAGGTAAGTTGGAGTTGCCACCGCCAGATCAAAATAATATTGGTCAATGGATTTCTGTTATTAGTTCTTGGGTTTACAGAGCAATAAATACTCTATCTGCTGTACAAACGGAGGCATTGGAACAGCTATTGCGTTCAGAAGCTATGTTAGCGGATGCTTATCGCTCGTCAGAAAAGCTTTCTCCCGCGCCTGCTGCTTCTCAAGTGCCCGAAGAATACACTGTTCTTTTACCCGGGAAAGAGCGTAAACGACAAACTCGTCTTGGTTGGTGGGATAGTTTCCAAACCGCAGATGGTTCGATCGCCCAAGTTTTAAGGTTATTGGTTGCGGGAACGATTATGGCTTCTGTTCCGATGGCTGTATATGCATTGGGTCTTTGAGCACTTGAATTCTGTCCTGTGGTACGTCAAAATGTAACACTGATACCTCTTTTCCGAAAAATAATTTAAATATGGTCAAAATTAGAAGAATTAATCCTAATCCGCAGGTGAATACTGGGGAAGTTGTTTATCAAAGTGATATTCCTAATAGTGAACCACAAAATATTTTGGAGGAGATTGTTTGGCACAAAGAAGCTGAAATCGATAAGATGCGCGATCGCTTGCCCTTGATGAAGTTACGTCAGCAAGTGACAACGGTGGAGCCGCCGAAGGATTTTTTGGGGGCTTTGCGTAATGCGAAGACGAATCCGGCTTTGATTGCTGAGGTGAAAAAGGCTTCTCCTTCTAAGGGGATTATTCGGGCAGATTTTAATCCTGCCGCGATCGCGAAAGATTATGAAATTGCTGGTGCTAGTTGTTTATCTGTTTTAACGGATAGCAAGTTTTTTCAGGGTAGTTTCGAGAACCTTAGTTTGGTTCGTCAAACTGTGGATTTACCTTTGCTCTGCAAGGAGTTTATTATTTATCCCTATCAAATCTATTTTGCTCGGGCTAAAGGTGCGGATGCGGTATTGTTGATTGCGGCTATTTTGACGGATCAGGATTTGAAGTATTTTGTCAAGATTGTCCAGTCTGTGGGAATGACTCCTTTGATTGAGGTTCATACTTTAGAGGAGTTGGATCGGGTTCTCGCGATCGATGGTGTTAGTTTGGTGGGAATTAATAATCGTAATTTACAGGATTTTTCTGTTAGTTTATCGACGACCAAGGATATTTTGTCTGCGAGAAAAGATGTTTTACAAGAGCGGAATATTTTGGTTGTTAGTGAATCCGGTTTGCATAAGTCAGAGGATCTAGATTTTGTGAAGGATGCTGGTGCTAGGGCGGTTTTGATTGGAGAGTCTTTGGTTAAGCAAAGTGATATTCAAGCAGCAGTTAAAGGTTTGTTTTCTTGACTACATAAAGTAAGTATCTTATAGTCTGCGATCGCATTTCTTCAATGTAATAGAGGATTCGCGATCGCGCTTCAGAATAAGACTGTAGAGATTGAGAAAGAAGTGACGAATATTTCCATGTAATCAGAAACAATAGACCAATTTTGCAAGCGTTATCATGTTCAGCAACACACTATAATTTATGGTGTTGATTATGGTGCCAAAAATATTGATTAATTATGCCTACTAAAAGTATTAATATCACCCTTAATCGAGAAGTATTAGCTCAATTAGATATTCTGGTAGCGAATAAAAGATATGCCAATCGTAGTCGGATGATTGAAGAAGCGATCAAAGAAAAGCTTCAGGCATTAGATGAGGAAGTAATTGGCGAACAAGCAAAACTACTGAATCAAGAGGAATCAGAGGAATGGCTAGAAGGAGAACTTGAACTGTGGCAAGAAGAATACTAAAAAAAGGAATTTACTGGGCAAAACTCGATCCCACAATCGGGACAGAACAAGCAGGAACAAGACCTGTATTAGTAGTGAGCATCGATTCGTTCAACAAAAATAGTAATAGCGCGATCGCTTTTGCCATCACCAGCAAAAAACCAAAAGTTAGTTATCCGCTCGTGCTTGAATTGCCTACAAAATTGCTACCTAAGCCTTCGTGGGTAAAAATAACTCAAATCCGTACTTTAAGCTCAGAAAGAATAGGAAGTTTTATTGCTAGTATCAATGATGAGTATTTCGAGCAGGTAATGTCTGGGTTTAATCGATTATGCGGATTTAGATAGTGCTCGCATTTCTTCAATGTAATAGAGGATTCGCGATCGCGCTTAGTAATAAGATTGTAGAAATTGAGTTTGAAAGGTATTTTTATAAAACAAAAACTGATGCTGATGCTCACATGCTTGGCTTCTTATGAAAAAGAAAAAATTACTAGAAAAGATCTTATCTGGCTCAAAAAATATTCGATTTTATGAAATGGTTTCATTGATCGAAGCTTTTGGATTTAGATTGGATCGCTTTAATAGTAGCCATCATATTTTTAAACATCCCGATATTATTGGAATTGTTAATATTCAAAATCGTGAAGGAAAAGTTCAACCCTACCAAATACGTTAGTTTTTGGCATTAGTCGAAGAAAACAATCTTACCTTAGAAGAATAGTTATGAGATATTATCATATAAATATTTTTTATAGTGAAGAAGATGAGGCATATATTGCTGATATACCTGATCTAAAATATTGTTCTGCTGCTGGTGATACACCACAAGAAGCATTGCAAGAAGTTCTAATTGCCAAACAAGCATGGCTAGAATCAGTAAAACTAGACAATAAGCCAATTCCAGAACCTAAGTATAAGCCTGTTATATACCAGGTTGTTGCCTAACTGAACTTGCGATCGCGTTTTTCAGTAAAATAAGAACCGCGATCGCGTGCAGAATAAGATTATCGAGATTGAGAAAAAAGTGATTAATATTACTATTCCATCAGAAAAAAATAGCCTAATTTAAATGTCCTCTATTATTCAAAAATGGTCCTTTTTTGGCTCTGTTTTACGTGTTGATTTTTTCTGAAGAGTGATATAGATATTTTCATTGTAAAGTTTGTAATGCCGTTAGTAGTTCGGGAATTTCATCGGTGATAATGCTCCAAATGATTTCATTATCTATGCCAAGGTATCCATGAATAATGCGGTTACGAGTAGCAATCATCTGTCGCCAAGGGATTTCAGGGTGATTAGTTCGAATTTCTTGGGGAATATGAGTTGCTGCTTTGCCGATCAATTCCAAGTTTCTCAGGGTTGCATCGTAGTAGGGATCATTGTTATACTACCAGCGGCTAAATACTGGACTTTTGTGAGAGACTATAAGGTATTGTAAAACTGCAATATTAAACTAAAATAGAGTGTCGAAAATATGATTCAGATTGAGTTCAGCGAAGAAGAGATTAAACAGCTCAATTATGAAAGGTATCATCATCCCCATCCAAGAGTACAAAAGAAAATGGAAG
>JBCCYD010000455.1:0-5038 GCA_039190385.1 Cyanobacteria bacterium P01_F01_bin.143
GTCACTTTTTTATGATTGCCATAATTATTTATCATCTTAGCTCTCTCAATAAAACAGGAAAAGTTGTTTATTTACTAGTAATTGGGTTGATGATATCTCTTTGTTTAAAAGAAATAATTAGTCCCACCTTAAGACTTTATAATTTAATTCCCTACGAACAAATTGCGACAGATGCTCTAGTTGCAGCAAAGAACCAAGAGGTGGATTTCATATTATTGTCAAATAATTCGTTAAATTTACTATCAATTGAACGTTATCTCAAACAGCAATTGGCTAATGAATCAACAGAAGAAGTTCAGGTTATTCAATTAGAAAATATTATGTTAGAAACAATGAATAATCAACTTAATTATCCAGCGATTTTTGTATCACATATGAAAGAAGGTGATAAGTTTAAAGATGTTAAATTGATTAGTGAAGGTTTGGGCAAATCTTTTCAAGAAATTAAAGGATATATTAAATTGCAGGAGTTGCCGTATAATCCATTATGGAAAAAGAGAGTAACCAACTCGGCGCAGCAGGCTTATGCTGTCCAAAGTTATTTACTTACTGATTAGCTTTCGATTATTTTGAATAAAAAGAATGATTTTAGGTTTCGATCCAGGACGAGATAAATGTGGTGTTGCCGTTGCTGATGAAGAGGTGACGGTACATTACCATCAAGTGATAGAATCAGCTGAAGCGATCGCCATAATTAAGCAATTAAGCCAAAAATATTCTGTAAACTTAATTGTCATGGGAAATCTAACCACGGCTAAGACTTGGCATCAAAAACTGGTATCGAACTTTGCCAATATTCCCATTGTTATGGTTGATGAAAACAATAGTAGTCTAGAAGCACGCGATCGCTATTGGCAAATCTACCCAGCTCAGGGACTGAGAAAATTGATTCCCCAATCGCTGCGTATTCCACCTTGCCCGATTGATGATATTGTAGCTATTTTATTAATTGAGCGATATTTACAAAATTAGCACTTTGAATATTGGGTTGGCTTTGTTGCTTCATTCTCAACATTGAAGAAGTTGAACCAATAACTATAAAAAATAATACTAATTGGGAAGCAATTAACCAAGAAAATCTACGTTGTAATTTTTGAAAACTGAGATTAATCGTATTCTTTTTAGATTCTAGTAAATGAATTTTAAACTCTAAAATATCGACTATTTCACGACGCATTGCCGTAAGATCTTCATTGATAGTTTCTGTCGCCTTTTCCTGCTCATCAAGGTTTGTAGGTAAGAAATCTATCTCATCTATGTCAACAGAAAGATATTCCTCTTCGAAGTTGCCATGAGTATTGAGGGCAATTTTTTCCGATAATTTTGCATCTAGTTGAAAATATCCTTGGTTAATTTTTAAAACAGCTTCGGCTAATTGCTCTTGAGAAGTGCCTTTCATCAAATAGCCATTAGCTCCAGCAATGATAGATTGATGAATATATTCTTTTTTATCATGACTACTGAGTACTAAGGTTTTAGTGTCAGGAAAGCGTTCATTAATAATTTCAATAGTGGTAATACCATTCATACCAGGCATTTCCAAATCTATAATGGCAATGTCTGGTTCCAACTCAGCTATTTGTTCCAAAGCAGCAACGCCATCTTCTGCTAGACCAACTACTTCAATTTGAGAATTCGATTCTAAATATAATTTGAGGGTTAGTCTGACAGACTTTTGATCATCTACAATTAAAACGCGAACTGTTTTTTGATTAATATCAATAGTTTTCATAGCAGAATTAGATAGTTTCTTATAAAAGTTCAGTATTTACTTAGGTCTTAACGTGAACATTCTTAATTTAACCCAATCACCTAGGTAATAATTTAAAGTTTGTGCGATTTTAATTTCTTTTCGATGAAGTTTAGATGATAATAATTCGGTAATTACCTAAATATTTTTACTTCTGACTTAGTAAGGAAGCCAAGTTCCTTCCTTGGTTTATTTATAATTTGAGTTCCAACCACTGAAGTTCGGGAGTTATAAGAGTAGAAACGAAACAAAAACTTATAATCCGACGTTCAATAATGCCTAATCGTTAAAATATTAGCTATAAAGGATTAGTTATAAGCTCTATCCAGAGTTAGCTTTTATGAATTGATCCCGTGAATCAAAACGTTGACTCAATATTGTAAGCTCATAAAAAAGTAAACTAAAAGAAACACTAAGAATAATTGAATGATGAATTCGTTAAATGGCGATTATACCGACGCTACTAATCTCGAAACCCCCAATTCAAAAATAAAGGTTTTTATCGTAGATGATCAAAAAATGATTCGGGAAGGGCTCAAAGCCCTGATTAAAACCGAACCAGATTTAGAAGTAGTTGGGACTGCCAATAATGGGGAAGATAGCATCAAACAAGTAGAAACTCTCCAGCCAGATATCATTCTCATGGACATGGAAATGCCAGGAATGGATGGCGTGACGGCAACTCGGCTCATTTGCGACAAATTCCCGGAAATTAAAATTTTAGTTCTTAGTACCTTTGATACCCAAGAATATGTGTCGCGCTCCCTAAGCTCGGGGGCTATGGGTTATTTACTTAAAGGTACGCCCGCCAAAGAATTGACCAATGCTATTAGATCTGTTCATCTTGGTTATGCTCAAATTGGTCCTGGTATCTATCAAAATCTACCCCTAATTCCCAAGGGTAATGCTCATAAGATACCCACAGCTGACCATCCAGAGCCACCAACTCAAGCTCAAGGTAGTAGCTCGGCTCTTAGTCCTCGTCTCAAGGGACAGTTAGTAACCACCTCAGATTCGGAAGCTGCTCTGGCGATCGAAAGAAAAAAATCTAGCATTGCCAATCGTAAGTTTGAGCAAACTGTTTTACTGAGACCTTCTCCTAAATGGTCGAGAGCTACAATTTGGGCCGTAGCTGGCGTGACAATCTTTTGTGTCAGCTGGGCAGCGATCGCAAAAATTGAGCAGGTAGTTCCCGCTGTTGGTCAATTAATACCCGAAGGCAGCATCAAAGAGGTTCAAGTTCCCACTAATGGCGTAGTAGAAGAAGTCCTCGTAGAAGAAGGACAAAGAGTCGAAAAAGGCGATATTTTATTAGTATTAGACTCGACCACAACTAAGGCTCAATTAGAATCTTTAAAAAATATTCGGCAATCTCTAACTCAAGAAAATAAATTTTACCGAACATTGATTAACGGCGAAATTGCCCCTAATCAAATAGATCGTGCGATCGCTCGACTAGAAATTCCCCGAGAAATTGCCTATTTGGCTCGTAACCGCACCCAATTAGCTGCGGAAATTGAATTGCTTCGTGCTCAATTAGGCGCAAATTCTGGCAATCTCACGATTGAACAACAAGTCAGATTAAGAAATGCCAGAGCCGAAAATAATTCTCGTACTGCCGCTGCCAGACTAGAAGTTGAACAATTAGAAAAACAACTCGAACAAAACCAAATTCAATTAGCTGATGCTCGTGAGCAACTGGTGACAGCTCGTCAGGTCTTAGCGGAGATTAAGCAACGCAATCAAGAAGCAGCTGCTAAAGCCAAAGAAAGTTTAGCCATTGAAGAGAAGACCCTAAGTTCGATCCAACCTTTGGTCGAAGAAGGCGCGATCGCGGAATTACAATTAGATCGCCAGCAAAGAGAGGTTAATGATATCCAAGCTACCATGATTGAACAAGGAGCTCGGGGAACTATCGAATACAATAACCAACGACAAGAAGTTACCTCAACTCAAGCAAATATCCAACGATTACTCGAAGAAGCACAAAGACTCCGTTTAGATATTGCTCAAGCGAGAGAACAATTAATTAATACCACTTCTGCTTCCGAAAAAGATATCTTAGATAATATTGCGAATAATCAACAACGAATAGCAGATATTGACACTCAATTGAACAGAAGCATTGTCGAAAACAGCAAACGCCTGGGAGAAAACAACGCTCAAATTAGTAATTATGAGCAGAATTTAAAATACCAAACTATTCCCGCCCCTGAAACTGGTGTCGTCTTAGATCTTCAAGCTTATCCTGGCTATGTACCCCAGGCAGGCCAAGGCTCACAAGCTATCTTGAAAATTGTTCCTGATGATAAGTTGGTAGCAGAAATTTTTATTAAACCAGAAGATATTGGCTTTGTAAAAATGGATATGACCACTGATGTTCGGATTAGTGCTTTCCCCTTCGGTGAATTTGGCGATGTTAAGGGCAAAGTTAGTTATATCGGTAGTAGTAGCTTAGAGCCCTCTCCCCAACCACATCTCAATTTTGTTCGTTTTCCCGCAGAAGTTGAGTTGAGCCAACAATATATCAACATTAACGGTGAAGACAAAAAGTTACAATCAGGGATGTCTGTCCAAGCTAATATCAGAATTAAGGAGGATCGGACTGTTTTAAGTCTCTTTGCCAGTAAATTCTTTACCGGATTGGATAAATTCAAAGAAACTCGGTAATGGCTAATTGTTGATGGCTAATGGCTAATTGTTGATTGACCGAAAGGTAGTTCTTCAATTAGCTCCCTTGCCCCCTCTGCTCCTCCGCTCCTCGTCTCCCTTGCTCCCCTCCGCTCTCTTACCCAGGCGGCCATTGCATTTGCCGATCGCCTAAAATATGCAAATGTAGATGATCTACCGTTTGCCCACCATCATTTCCGTTATTGACCACAATTCGGTACCCATTAGTTAAACCTGCTTCGGCTGCTACTTTTTGCACTGTCAGCAGTAAATGACCAAGTAAACTTTGATCTTCCGGCGTGGCCTCAGAAATTCGGGGAATTGGTTTTTTGGGAATAACCAAAATATGAGTCGGCGCTTGGGGTGTAATATCTTTAAAAGCTAAAGCCATATCGTCTTCATAGACAATATCTGCGGGGATTTCTCGACGGATAATTTTACCGAAAATAGTATCGCTCATCTTGAAATTATTAAGTAAGCTAGCAGTTGCTCATTATAGAATAGTTCTGGTCTCATGGTTTTCTCTTAACTGCTGCGTACTATCAGAAAATGCAAAAAGAAGACTCATGTTAAACCTGAAGGGTTTCCTAAAGGATTAGCTTCGGGTCAGCGACTAGA
>JBCCYD010000456.1:0-5029 GCA_039190385.1 Cyanobacteria bacterium P01_F01_bin.143
AGTGTTTGGTATCTGGTAGATTCACTTAAATAGCTATTGGCGATCGCTTCATCAGGTTCTCGACCTAATTGTCGTTGTAAATTGTTATATAAAGAATTTGTTTCACTTAAGTATAGTTGCGCCGCAGAATATTTGTCTTCTAGTTGAACTTGTTGTTGTGATAAGCTTTGGACTTTAGTCTCTAGATTAATTAGGTTATGGAGTTGACGAAATTTTTGCAGTTTCTCTTGTAATTGATCGACATTAGCTCTAATTTCTGGCAGTAAATTTTCCACAAATTCGATACCTTGATTAACTTCTGCTCTACGTTCTTCTAGAGAGTAGCGAAGATAATCTTGAGATAAAATATCGAGCACAAACTCAATTTTTTCGCGATCGCCATCAAGATAAGAGACTTCGATAATCTTAGTTTCATCAACTCTTTCTATTTGCAGAGGCGATTTTCTAAATTTAATCAGATCTTCATATTCAATTTCTGGATAGCGCACTGCTAATTTTTCCAGAATCGGATTTAGTACTACTGGACTTTGTAAAACTTCTATTTGGGTTTGGTAATCCATACCCTCTTGGTTTTGTCCCAAAATAGAAAGCATATCCTCCTGTGTTCCTTGGGTTACAGGCTCCACCAACATTTGAAAACTTCCTTCATATTTTGGTTCTTGAAGCAATGTCCCAATGATTGAGGCACTAGTTACGCCAATTGTTACTAACACAATTAGTCGCAGACGATGTTTAACAACCCTAATTAGCTGTCGGAGATCAATTCCCTCTTCATCCTCCTCCAAAACAGCATTTTGTTCGATCGCTGGCATCGAGTACAGATAGGTCCCATTACCATTTTGGGGACTAAGAGATATGGTACGCTCTAGGCTATTTTCAGGCATGATGACAATTTTTCAATGGCTAATTAACAGCACAGTTGGTTGGCAATTATCGCCATGGTAACTGATCGCTAATTACTTTACCCAAACCCCAAACTACAGCTAGAGAAATAACACGCGCCGGGACATAACACACGTAGAGACGTAGCATGCTACGTCTCTACGGAAAAATAATCGTTTGAATTGAAATAAAAACCTAGAAGCCGAAAATTAGTCTCAAGATTCCTAAAGGCGCTGCTGCAGGCTGTAAGGTATCACCGGTTGCTGCCAATCCAGAACGACCAACGACAACTACATCATTTTCTTTGAGAATTGGGTTGGTCACTTCATCAATACCACTAGCTAAATCAACCTCGATTTCCCTTTGTTCAACGGTACCATCAAGATTGAGTCTGACAAGTTCTACTGTGCCTTGATTAGCTCTTGCTTTATCAAAACCTCCTGCAGCCAAGATTGCCTGATTAAGCGGAGTATTGGGTTTAACTTGAATAGCTCCAGGAGAGGCAACTTCTCCGACTACATTAACTGTAACTGTATCCCGAGAAATTCGGCTAAACTCTGCTTGTTCTTGTAATTCAGAATCAGAAAGGGCTACTGCTTGGGGAACCGTAATTTCATCTCCTTCTTGCAGAATAATATCCTTATCGGCATCGGCTTCTTTAAATAAATCCCATAAATTCACTGTCATGACTTTTTTCTGGCCATCCCAAGTTTCACGGCGAATTTCTACTGTTCGCACATCAGCAGTGGGTTTAATTCCACCTGCTAGTTGAATTGCTTGAGTCAATCTCGGAGGTAAAGAGTCCCTTTTTGGAGCATTCCCTTGGACGTTATTATTCGTAGCTAATTGGTCAGGTTGAACAACTAAAGACCCAGGACGGAAAATCTCTCCCACAACAGCAACACTAATCGGCTCATCTACTTGCAATCCGAAACTAGCTTCTGATAACCTTTCTAATTCTGCTAGGTTGATTTCCTCGACAGTGGGCAGGAAAATTGTATCCCCATCTCTGAGGGAAATATCTTGACTTAATTGACCAAAATTCAGCAGAGACCATAAATCGGAAGTAAAAGTAGTGGTTCGACCTTTAATTGATCTTTTCACTTGAACATTGCGGACATCAGCTAGGGTAGTAATCCCACCTGCTTGTTCAATCATGTCTGTGACTGTGGGAAAATCAGGCGTATTAGCAGTTAGCTGAAATTCGTAAGCCCCGGGATTATCGACTTCTCCAGAAATTCCAATTTTGAGGGGACGGGGCGAAACCAACCCAGCGTTGACAATAGGTCTTTTTAGATAAACTGCATATTGTTTAGAGACAACTTCTTCCGTTTCCTGGAGGGTTAGACCATCTACATTAATGCCACCAATTAAGGGTAAACTAATAGTACCATCAACATTAACAGGATAAGTTCCACTATATTCATCTACTTGGAAAATATCCAATCTTATTTGATCTCCAGCTCCTAGGGTGTAATCAGTTTCCTGACCTGGTACAGTAAGGTTCTGTCCTGAAGATACATTGGGATTTGCTGTAGTTTGCGCTATTTTAAATTGCGCTCTAGCTGTGGCTACGGGAATAACTAACAATAGGGAAGTTGCGATCGCTAATTTTTTCCGAGATAGACCTAAAAGTAATTGATATAAATTATGGTTCATTTTCATAAAAACATTAAGATTTGAAAGTTAAAAAAGTTAAATCTATAAAAAACTAGATTATCATTATTTTCTCTAAAAACTACTATGTCGAAATCAAAGAAGAAAAAGTTCCCTCATTTAGTTGGCTCTAAATGGACTGCCCGACAAAGCACTTGGGGTTGGCGACATATCCAATTTACTAATCGCAAGAATCAGGGGAAATGGGTATTCGCCGAGATGGTCGCCTCCTGTGATCCCAAGACTCGTTTTTGGCTGAATGCGGAAAGGCTCAAAGACGATTCTGCATGGTACCCTGGGTGGAAAACATCTGCCGAAATCAAAGAAAAATTAGTAGATATTTAGTTCCCTATGTTGTTCTATGATTTTTCGAAGTCTTAATCAATTACTATTGATTACTAATAATTTCCAGAGAAATATTCTCTTTTTATAACAATTATTTTAGAAAATTGTCACCATAAGTTGTAAAGGATAAATGTTGATTCGATGAATACTGCTGTTACGATTTCCGGCGTCTCTAAAGTTTATGATCGCGTTCCTGTGGTTAATGATCTTTCTTTGTCGATTGAAGAAGGGGAAATTTTTGGTTTACTCGGGCCTAATGGGGCGGGAAAATCAACGACAATTCGCATGTTAATTACTTTGGCTAAACCTAGTCAGGGCACGATTGAGGTAGCTGGCTATAATACTCTCAAGCAAAGCGATCGCGTAAAGCGCAGTATTGGTGTGGTCTTACAACAAACTAGTGTTGATGGTGATCTCTCAGTTTGGGAAAACCTGGAATTTCACGGCAGGATGCATCACATTTCCAATCCCGAAAGACAAGCTCGCATTAATCGTTGGTTGGAATATGTCGAACTAACAAGCAAAAGAAATGCTCTGGTCAAAACTCTTTCTGGGGGGATGAAGCGTCGTTTACAAATCGCTAGGGCTCTACTACATGATCCGCAGATTCTCTTTCTTGATGAGCCCACAGTAGGGTTAGATCCCCAGACCCGTCGTCGTCTTTGGGAAATTATTCAAGATTTGAACCAAAAAGGGATGACTATCTTATTGACGACTCACTATATGGAAGAGGTGGAGTTTTTATGTGAGCGCTGTGGCAATGGCAAGCCAGGTAGAATTGGCATTATGGAAACGGGTAAACTAATTGAGTTGGGAACATTAGAGGAATTTCGGTCTCGCTATGGAGAAGCGATCGCGGTTTCTCAAAAAGGCGATCGCATAGACTATCAGTTTTTTGCTGATTCGGATGCGGCGAATAATTATTTAGACTCTCTAGACGATAAAAGAGGTGTTATGGTCAGAGATTCTAATTTAGAGGATATTTTTGTCGAACTAACAGGACATCAGTTGAATTGATTATGGCTAATTGCTAATTGCTAATTGCTAATTGCTAGTACTCAATGGTTAATGCTCAATGATCAATGGCTAATCGCTAATTTATTAAGGAAAGAAAAGAAACTTAACAAATGACAGAAAAATCGCAAAATCTTGTCGGCATTATTATGGGCAGTGATTCTGACTTGCCAACTATGGAAGCCGCGATCGCAATATGTGAAAAGTTCGACGTGGCCTGCGATGTCGCGATCGTTTCTGCCCATCGTACTCCGGGCAGAATGGTTGATTATGCTCGCACAGCTCATGAAAATGGCATCAAAGTTATTATCGCTGGGGCCGGTGGGGCGGCTCATTTGCCAGGAATGGTGGCTTCGCTCACTCCGCTGCCCGTAATTGGAGTGCCAGTGGCAACTCGCAATCTTCAAGGAGTCGATTCTCTCTACTCAATTGTGCAAATGCCTCGGGGAATTCCGGTCGCCACAGTTGCGATCGGGAATGCCCAAAATGCGGGACTCCTGGCAGTGCAGATTCTCGCTACTGGTGACAGTCAATTATTGAGCAAAGTACAACAATATCGCCAAGAATTGACTACGATGGTTTTGGATAAACAAGCGAAATTAGATCAATTGGGTTATCAGGAATACTTAACTCAAATGTGAAAACCTACGAAAAAAATAAACAATCTCGTCTCCAATCTTCCGTCTTTTCAGCCTAAAATATAAGATTAGAGAGTACTTTACAAATCTTTACTACAAACTAAATGTAGTGTAAACTACCCAAGGAAAAGATATCTATTGTCAAAATGAGGAGCAAAAACTAAGATGCAGTCGGCTCAGAAGCTGCCAAAAGCGCCAAAGCTGCCAAAAGCGCCAAAAAAGTATATTAGGCCAGATGGGGGCTTAAATCCTAATGTATTGATGACTATAACCGCTCTGATGCTACTTGCTTCTTCTATATGCGGTTATTTTTGGTTGAATTTCCCCCATTGGTATTGTTTCTTCGTTAATGTCTTGGCATTGCATATTTCGGGAACTGTCATCCATGATGCATCTCATAATAGTGGACACAAGAACCGAATAGTCAATTCTATTTTGGGTCATACTAGTGCCTTGATGTTAGGTTTTGCTTTTCCTGTGTTTACTCGCGTCCA
>JBCCYD010000457.1:0-5025 GCA_039190385.1 Cyanobacteria bacterium P01_F01_bin.143
AGTGGATAAGTTTATAATTCCTAGTAGTTCTATGGAGCCTACATTACAAATTGAAGACAGAATTTTTGTGAGCAAAACTAGTAAATATCAACCTCAGTTAGGCGATATTGTTGTCTTTAGGCCAACTCAACTAGCTAAGGAACTTGACCCAGATATTACGATCAGAGAAACAAAGTTTTTTGTTAAAAGAGTAGTTGGTCTTCCTGGCCAAAGGATTAAGATTGCAGATGGTTTGGTTTATATTAATGATTTTCCTTTAGCAGAAGACTATATTCAAGAAATTCTTCGTTATTATATGCCAGAATATATTATTCCAACAGATAATTATTTTGTTTTGGGAGATAATAGAAATAATAGTTTTGATTCCCATATTTGGGGCTTCTTACCGGCAGAAAACATTGTAGGAAAGGCTTATAAAATATATTGGCCTCCCAAAAATATTCAAGCTTTGTAAGCAGTCCTGATATTTGCAGGGCTGTTTCATAATCAAGATAAGATGAGAAGAAAAAAATATACACTAAGTGCAAAAAGATAGGATATAGTTTAGATTATGGCTCATTTCAGTGATAAGTTCACTGAATGATATTCTATGATTAGTCAATTACAACAGTTTTCACAGTTTAAATTCCTTTCTTTAATCGAGGAAAGCTTATGTTTCCTTTTTTCAATTTTCCTAAAAATTATAGTTTCGGCTACAACAAACTTGCCAAAATAATCAACGGAGCAATCGGAGTTTTATCTTTGGTAACGGAAATTTTATCTTTCCATTCTGGGAACATCCGCGCTTCTAATGGAAAGAATCCGAAACGAAAGCCCGCTGTTTTCGATTTTGATCCGGCTACGCTTTTTTGGATTGTCGCCGCTTTTTTGTTCGTTCCTCTCATCTTAACTGGCTTTATTTCTCAGTAATCTTCATTTAATCTAATGTTTGTTTGAGTTTTGGCAAGACATTGGTTAGCTTGGGCAAAACTGTTCAAAACTAGAAGATGAAGACAAAATATTTTGCTTTATTTCTCACAACCTCGATGCTAGCTGTCGGGATAAATTTATTGTGCATTGAAGCAGCCCAAGCAGGTCAAGAGAAAAGATTAGTTCGATTGATGATTCGGTTACTCTTCAGATCTGTATTTCATCCCAGTGTTTGGTTAATAGGATTGTGTATCACATTGTTTACCGGATTTTTGATTGCGCAAAACAATAAATAGGGGCAAAATAAGATTAGCCCCTACTTATTGTTTTTACCAAGGAAAATAGGGAAAACTGGCGATCGTTACTCCCCAAGTCTCCAAGTCCCTAAGTCACCAATTTTATTTACCCATGCCCAATTGTTGAGCTTTCTGATAAACTTTTCCTTCGGTTAAAAGAGAAGGTGCAATCACTACTTCTACTTGTTGCATCTCCTTGATATCTTTCGCTCCCAGAGTTCCCATACTGGTTTTAATTGCTCCCAGTAGATTATGGGTTCCATCATCAAGTTTGGCAGGCCCGACAAGAATTTCTTTAATCGTTCCTGTGGTTCCAACTTTAATTCTGGTTCCTCTAGGTAATACAGGACTAGGAGTTGCCATACCCCAATGGAAATCTCCTCCAGGAGCTTCGGCAGCCCGAGCGATCGGTGAACCAATCATGACCGCATCAGCACCACAGGCCAGACATTTACAGATATCGCCCCCAGTAATGATTCCGCCATCAGAAATAACGGGTATATATTTGCCTGTTTCGGCATAAAAGTCATCCCGAGCTGCGGCACAATCAGCGGTTGCTGTAGCTTGAGGAACTCCCACACCCAGCACCCCACGAGAGGTACAAGCCGCTCCAGGCCCAATCCCGACTAAAACTCCTGCGGCTCCTGCTTTCATTAATTCCATTGTTACTTCGTAGGTAACACAGTTACCCAAGACAACGGGAATCGGCATTTCCTGACAGAAAGCTGCTAAATCTAGAGGCGCGATCGCTTTAGGGGATAGATGGTTAGTCGAAACTACCGTAGCTTGGACAAATAACATATCCGCACCAGCTTCGGCGACTACTTTGCCATATTTGCTAGCTCCTGCTGGAGTGAGACTAACTGCTGCAATGCCATTTTTTTGTTTAATTTGCTTGATTCTTTGGGTAATTAGTTCCGGTTTAATCGGCTCAGCATAAAGTTCTTGCATTAAACCCACAAACTCTTCTTTTCCCACCGAAGCAATGCGATCGAGAATTGGCTCAGGATCTTCATAGCGGGTTTGTATCCCTTCTAAATTGAGGACTCCTATCGAACCTAATTCCGATAGCAAGGCTGCCATTTTGACGTCGACGACTCCATCCATTGCACTGGCAAGGATCGGAATTTCTCTCTTGATCCCACCAATTTCCCAGGAAGTATCAGCCAGACTAGGGTCTAGAGTCCGCACTCCAGGAGTGAGTGCAATTTCATCAAATCCATAAGCTCTACGAGCCTTTTTTCCACGACCAATTGATATTTCCACGCTTAATTAATCTTCTACTCCCAAAGCTATTTGCATAGGGTATCAAATTTTCGAGACATTTGGGAATGGGTTAAATTATCGTTTTGCTAGGTTTTTACTGGTTTTTTCCAGGACATCTGTTTACGATTGCGATCTGGTAGCTCTGTTTCCAAATTAAGTAAACGAGGTTCTTGAAAGGCGATCGCGACTAAAATCAAGTTAAATATTCCTAGTAACACCAGTAACAAGGAAATCCCCCCATTCTCTCCGATTTGACTCCCGAGAAATGGCGCTAGATAATCATGCAACAATCCACCTTCTGCCATCAAAGGGTTCAAAATATTATCAACTAAAGGCCCAGCCAACAAATAAGCAAAAATTGCTAAAGATCTCTCCAAACTCTGCTGCAAAGAAAAAACTCGTCCCTGAAGATTAGTCGGAACCTTACTCTGCCAGATTGTCTGATTAGAACTGATAATAATCGGATGAGAAAATAAGTATAAGAAAATTCCGATCGC
Source organism: Cyanobacteria bacterium P01_F01_bin.143 (assembly GCA_039190385.1). Taxonomy (GTDB): domain Bacteria; phylum Cyanobacteriota; class Cyanobacteriia; order Cyanobacteriales; family Xenococcaceae; genus Xenococcus. The sequence continues at coordinate 2,969 of JBCCYD010000457.1, forward strand.
TAATACAACTACCGATATTTTCAATCCCGCAACCAAGGTCACAATCCCCTGTAAGGCCACACAACCGATAATCGTAATCACGCGATATTTATTACTTCCCCAAATACTCATCAGCAAACTGCCTAGCAGTACGCCACAACCTCCCAGAGAAAGAATTGTTCCCAACTCTTCTGTTGCACCTGGCTTGTAGAGTAATGGCCACAGAATCACCTCCAAGGTTCCTGTGGTGAAATAACTAATGGCAACAAAGCCCAAGAGCCTCAATAAACCTGGTCTGGTAACAATGTAGCGCCATCCCAAAATTGTCTCCTGCAAAAAACGACTGGCTGCTGTTTTTTTGCGACTTCTTCTTCTTCTAACATTAGGAAATCGCACAATAAATAGGGTAAATAATGCCACGACAAAAGTCCCTAAATCGATGCTTAACATTCCTTCTAGGCCAATGAACTGCATCAAGATTCCCGCAATGAAAGGCGAGACGATTTTCGCAACTCCATTGGAAACTTGTACCATGCCATTCGCTCGACTAAAATGCTGAGGCGGTACAACTTGCGCGATCGCGGCTGTGGAAGCTGGAGTCTGAAAGGCATTAAAAGTCGATGTAACAGTTATCGCCAGATAAATATGCCAAACTTCTAATTGATTAGATAAGGCTAATAACATCACGATGATCGTAATCAAAGTTGTTACCACATCACTCATTATCATCGCATAACGACGATTCCACCTATCAATTAAAACTCCAGCAAAAGGAGAAACAATAACTTTTGGTAAATAAATCAGTAAAACTGTGATCGCAAATGGCGTAATACTCCCTGTATCTCGGTAAGTTCGTTCGAGAATCCAAAAACCAAGAGCAAATTCTGTAAGTTTAGAACCTAAGAGAGAAATTAATTGTCCGAACCAGACGATCAAAAAAGTACGCATGAAATAGAGAGTTTAAAATTATAAATTACAATAATAGATTATGATGATTAACTTAAGCTACTGTGTATATTGAATTTCAGCTAGACTATACAAGTATTTTTAATCGCCCGCAATCAATAAAGCTTCAAAGCATCTTAACCTGAATTACCTAAAAAGTAATGAGTAATGCACAACTAATCACTAATGATCATAAAAAAAATCAATAATTTAGCAAAATCGACATTGGATCTCAAACTGAAATGCCAAGAATACGGTCAAACTAAAGTTTTTTATCAATATACAACTCATCCTTTGAGAGTTTCTCAGCCATTTCATCTTGAGCAGAATACTTCGAAGCGAATTTATCTTTATCTAAGAAATAATTCTCCAGGTTTATTCCCAGAAGATGAGTTAAATTTAGCTCTCCAGTTAGAACAAGGGAGCCAACTTTATCTGACAGAACAAGCAGCAACCAAAGTACATCCAGCCTCAGAGCAATCTTTAGCCGCTAGGGTTAATTATCAAATAACAATTCAAGAAAATGCCGGTTTAGAATTTGTCCCCGAACCGTTAATTCTTTATGCTGATGCAGCTTTAAAACAGTCGACGAATATTCAGATAGATCCTAGTTCTAAATTGTTTTGGAGTGAAATTGTGCTTCCTGGAAGATTAGCGAGGGGAGAATCTTATCAATTTCACTATTATGATAGTTTGTTGAATGTAACTTCTTCAGAAGGAAAATTATTATTCAAAGATCGTAGCTATTTGTCAGGAAAAAATAATCAGTTTATTGATAGTTCTTTATTTGCTGCTTATCCCGTTATGGGAACTGCGATCGCGGTATATCCTGAGATTAATTGCTATCAATTGCAAAAGGCGATCGATAATTTAAAGACTAACAACTTCACTGTCGCTACTTCCACTCTTCCCTTTGAGCAGGGAATTATCATTCGAGTATTAGCAGACAAAAGTGAACAGATCAAAAACTATTTTCGATCTGTTTTAAATTCTATTCGTTTAATGAACAATGATTCGGAGTTACCTTATATTCCCAAATAAATTTTAGGAAATATTACAATTATTTAGTTGAACCATTGAACCAATTTAAAGAAACTACCTTAGGTAAGGTGACACAAAATACTGCATTTAAC
>JBCCYD010000458.1:0-5023 GCA_039190385.1 Cyanobacteria bacterium P01_F01_bin.143
AAAAAGTCAATAAAAAAATATTGTCCATAAATCTGTGAAATAAACACTGCAAAAAAAATCAAATAATTTTATTTTAAATTATTTAAGCGACCCGATTAAACAAATAGATTTTTTACTTCAACCGATTCCTAAAATCACACAAAATCTTGTTTTACCTAATGTAAAAAAAATTACGCCTCCTCAGAAAAGCGATCTAGAAAAGAAAAATATAGTTGCAACAGAAGAATCTAGCAAAATCGCACTAGAAGCGATTAAGACTTTATTGTCAACTGGTCAATATGAAGAATCTATTCAACTAGCGCAAGAATTAATCGCAGAACAACCACAATGCGAGCAAGCAGCTTATTTATTAGCCCAAGCTTACGCTAACCAGGGTGAGCTGGAACTAGCGACTGAATATTGCCAGAGAGCTTTAAAGATTAATGAAATTTCTTTACCTGTGCTACATCTGTTGGCTCAAATCGCTGAAGAACAAAATAACCTTGATCAAGCTAAAGATTTACTCAGAAAAATTATTTATCTTGAACCAGATTCTATTCCTGCCTATTTAGAATTAGGCTCCTTGTATAGTCGCTTAGGAAATCTGGCGAAAGCAAGGAAAACCTATGAAGTAGCATATGAGCTATTAAAAAGAATGAGTCTTGATGCTGAAATTGAATATCAAGGAACAGTTACTGTCAGTAGACTAATGAATCATCTCAAGGATATCAAGTTATTTTAATCTTGCTTAACTCTATCTTGCTTAACTCCAAGTTAGACTGGGCTACTTACCTTGATAAATTTACTGATAACTTCTAATAGTTCTTCTGGCTTAAAAGGTTTAGTTATGTATTTATTAGTTCCTGCGATTTGACCTTTCATTTTATCAATTAACCCGTCTCGTGCGGTCACCATAATGATTGGTAATTCTCCAAACTTGGGCGTTTTACGAATTATTCTGCAAAATTCTAAACCATTTATCTCGGGCATAGTCACATCAAGTAACAATAAATCTATGGGGCTGCGATTGAGATTCTTTAATGCTTCTGCGGCATTGCTAGCGAGAATGACATTATAATGTCCCTTGAGTGCTCGCTGAATTGAAACCTGCACAATCTTACTATCATCTAAGGACAAAATTGTCGGTAATTTGTTCTGGGTAGCTTTTATTGTGTCAACTTGAGTAATTATGGTTTCAGTTTGATGATAATTTGCTAAATTAGCATCGAAGTTAACAACTCCAGATTTGACCAAATTCCCATAGTGATTAGCTAAATCCAAAGGATCTTTGCCCATTTCTGTCGCAATATTACTTAAGGTTCTGCGACCATTTACATATATTCTTAATTGTTCTCTAACTTCGGTATCTTCAACTGTTAACAGTTGTCCTTCACTAATATTAGGTACGGCATCCCGAGAAGGAATGGTTGAGGCTAAACTTTCCCATTGTTTTCGGCGATCGCTAAGATCTTGTTTTATTTTAATCCAATTTAACCCATGACGATCTGCAGCAAAGCAAAGGTCAAAATCATGAGAATCATTCCATTGAGCCTGCCCAGGATAGGAATTAAATTTTTCCAAAATCAAGACCATTTGTTTATGGAGATGGGTTTCTATCGCTTCCCACTTAAAAACTCTCAGTTTGACTAATAATTCGATTAATTCACGGACTGATTGTGAATTGGTTAATTTTTTATTTGCTAAAGAAAGAGCTGCATTGATTAAATCAGGTTTTAACTTATCTCCTAAGTATTTGGCAAATTGTTGACTATTGGGAATTTTTGAACCTCCATAGACTAAAAAACCGTTATTAATAACTAATGCTACTGTTTGCTGGTCTGACCAAGAATCAACCTGTGTTTTTAAGGTTAATACCCCACTAACATTGGATTCAAGTTGTAATTCTAATAAATTTTTTAGTTGATGTTTTTGGTACTTTTGCATAAGGTTTTGAGGAAACAAACGGCCCAATAGACTAAAGTTTGCGTTGGTTAAATTATTCCCAAAAATTGCCATATTGAATCACAGAATATATTGAGAAATTTTCCTAATAAGTAATCCCTAATTCCTATCAAAATCAATTTTTACTCATGAAATTAATGCGATCGCTGAGTTGGGAAATAGTTTCTCTGAGTTCGCGATCTTTCTCAATTTTCTTGGTAATTTTGTCACAACTATACATAACAGTTGTATGGTCTTTGCCGCCAAATTCTTCGCCAATACGAGGCAAACTAAGATCGGTATGTTGACGCATCAAATACATGCCAATTTGTCTAGCGCTACTAATTTCACGACGACGCGAACTACTTTTGAGATCTTCAATGGAAACTTTTAACTCCTCAGAGATAACTTTGAGAATAATTTCGGGGGAAGTGGCGATCGTTTCTACGGGAGGATTGAGCACAGGAGCAATATGTTCTACTGTCATCGGCAGACCGGAAATGGACATATAGGCGATCGCTCTGATTAAGGCTCCTTCTAATTCCCGAATATTGGAAGTACAACGGGTCGCAATATATTCAATAGTTTCTCTGGGTAAGCGGATATTTTCGTATTCAGCTTTTTTTTGTAAAATTGCCATGCGAGTTTCCAAATCTGGGGTTTGTACATCGGCAATCAGTCCCATGGAAAAACGAGAAATTAATCGCTCTTGAAGTTTAGAAATTTGATTGGGCGGGCGATCGCTTGCTAGCACAACCTGCTTTCCTGCCTCATAAAGAGTATTAAAAGTATGGAAAAACTCTTCTTGGGTATATTCTTTGTCCTCAATAAACTGAATATCATCAATTAGTAAAATATCGGCAGTCCGATAATGTTCGCGAAAGCTTTGCATATTATCGTTGCGAATTGCCGAGATCAAATCATTAGTAAATTTTTCGGTGGAAACATAAAATACCCGTGCTTGTTGACTAATTTCTAGGTGATAATGGCCGATAGCTTGCATCAAATGGGTTTTGCCCAAACCAACTCCCCCAGAAAGAAACAAAGGATTAAAATCCCGCCCTGGTGATTCAGCCACCGCCAAGGCAGCAGCGTGAGCCATTCTATTAGTAGGACCCACAACAAAACGATAAAAAGTATATTTAGGATTTAATTCGGTCAATTTTAGAGAGCCAGCAGCGGTATTCTGTTCTTTAATACTATGATTCACTGGGTTATCAAGATCTATCCAAGCAGTGTTATCTCCTTGAGCTACCGTAAAACGGATTTCAATAGTTTTGCCCACAATATCTTTTACCGTATCACTGACAATTTGCAGATAATGTTTTTGTAAATGATTAAGAATGAAGGGATTGGGAGTGCAAATAGTCAAACAATTATCTTGCAAGCTGAGGACAGTTGCCGTTTTAATCCAGGTTTCAAAAGTTGGACGACTCAACTGCTTTTCTAGTCGTTCTAAAACTTGATTCCAAATTTGCTGTGGGGATAAATTATCAGACATGGAATTTGAAGCAAACCCTTTTGGGTAGTTGTTAGTTGACAGTTCTGGACAATTAAAGTAAAAAAGCTCTAAGCTAATAGTTTAGAGCTAATCGCTTCGCGATTTTCAAAATATATTAATTGTGTTAATTGCTCGAAGCTACAATGGTTCCAAAGATAAAAACCTTAAACTGGTATTTGGCTTATTTATGACCATATTAGATATTGCTGAATTAGGAAATCCGATCTTAAGATGTCATGCTAAAAGTATAGAGACGGTGGCAGAGCCCAGAATTCTCCAGCTTATTGATGATTTAATCGCTACAGCGGAATTTCGCAATGGAGTGGGTATTGCCGCGCCTCAAGTGTCAGAGTCTTGTCGTTTATTTATTGTGGCCTCTCGTCCTAGTATTCGCTATCCTCAGGCTCCTAAGATGAGTCCAACAGCGATTATTAATCCCGCTATTATTTCTTATAGTAATGAAATTGTTACAGATTGGGAAGGTTGTTTGAGTATTCCTGGTTTGCGTGGTTTGGTACCTCGCGATCGCGCCGTTGAAGTTGAATATACCAATATTGCAGGTGATCGCGTCAGGAAAATTTTTACAGATTTTATTGCCCGTATTTTTCAGCATGAGTTGGATCATCTCAACGGGATGGTATTCATAGATCGCCTAGAAAGCAATAAAGATTTATATACCGAAGGGGAATATCAAAGAAGGATGAAGAAGACCCTAAAAAATAGCGCGACCTGTCAGAAAATACGCAATAATTAGAGATAACTAATTCTCAATACCATTTTTATGAGCAGCGTAACCACGACTCCTGCTAGCATTATCGCTCTAGATGTGGAAGGAATGAAATGCGCAGGTTGTGTCAAAGCAGTAGAAAAACAATTACAACAAAATCCTGGGGTAATCTCAGCTTGCGTGAATTTAATTACCGAAGTCGCAGTTGTTGAATACGAACCAGAACAAATACAACCAGCAACGTTAGCAGATTCATTAACAAAAACTGGTTTTCCGACTGAAATTCGACATCGCGATCGCAGCATTACAGAAAAGGCAGAGCAAGCCCAAACCAAGCGCCAACAACAAAAACAGCAACAATTCTGGCAACTCATTATCGCTGTTATTCTACTGATTTTTTCCAGTATTGGTCATCTTCATCATTTGGGTTTGCCGAGTATTCCTGTACTGACAAATATCTGGTTTCACTGGGGATTAGCAACTTTGGCTCTATTGATTCCTGGTCGTAATTTAATTGTCGATGGGGCCAGAAGTTTTTATTACAAAATGCCCAACATGAATAGCTTAGTGGGTTTAGGTACGGTCAGTGCCTATACTGCTAGTTGTTTTGCTCTATTTTTGCCTCAATTAGGTTGGCAATGCTTTTTTGATGAACCAGTAATGCTGCTTGGTTTTATTCTGTTGGGACGGACCTTAGAAGCGAGAGCTCGTTATCGTGCTTCGGCTGCTTTAGAGAAACTAGTAGCTTTGCAACCAGAAACAGCTCGTTTGATTGGCAATAGGGTAGATACCGAGACACCTAATATTCAAATTCCTGTAGAACAGGTTCGGGTTGGGGAATGGCTCAGAGTTTTGCCAGGAGAAAAAATTCCCAC
>JBCCYD010000459.1:0-5015 GCA_039190385.1 Cyanobacteria bacterium P01_F01_bin.143
AGATATCATTCTAATGTTAATTTGAATAAATGAATGAAGGTTGACCATGACTACAGCTACAGTTACTCAAATGAAATGTGCTTGTCCTTCTTGCCTCTGTATTATTAATGTCAGTAATATTGTTCCAAAAGATGGTAAATATTACTGTTGTGATACTTGTGCGAATGGGCAGCCCGATTGTCCAGGTTGCTCGAATGATGGATGCGGGTGTTAAGCCTCATTCGTTTACACTGAACGTTTTTCTGAGATTTAATTACCAAATCCCTTTTTACTGCCATAGTAAACTGTCTTAAACTCCAGGCGATCGCTATAGGGGCTATAAAGGGTATAAGTAGCTTTTCCTGATTCTCTGCCTATATTACCCACCCCAACAACCATTCTTTGGGGTGCAGTAACAGTTTGTACAGGATGCGGTTGATCTAAAGTCATCACCGAACTATTAACCGAACCACCTTGCAATTGGTATTCAAATACTTGACCCGAACGACCACAAAAGAGACGATTAGCCGGCATTCTCTGCAAGCGGTCTAGCATTTGCCAGGGCGGGGTTTCGGGGGTCAATTCATCGCTGACACTAACAGTACTACCGTGAATTAACAAACAATCCAGTTCAAAGAAGCCAAAGTCACGGTTACGTAACCAATGTACCGTTTCGCGGGATACAGATTCCCAAAGTAGTTTGGCGGTTTCCTTGCCAAAGCGATCGATTAATTCTGTGGGTTCAACAGCGGAACCCACACCATGTAGAGCGAAGCATTGTTCTTCCCACCAACCGACGCATACTTGAGGTTGTAATTCTCCAGGTAAAGGATTCTGAATTCGTCTAATTACTTTTTCGCTATCTGGGTTAGCTGCAATAATATCGCCCAAAATATATAATGCTTCTACTGAAACATGCTGGCGTTTTATATCTGCCAATACTGCTTCGTAAGCTGCGATATTTCCTTCAATTCCACTTAAAATTGCCCACATAGATTTGTATTTTAAGAATAATAATCATTATATTTACTAATTACACCATAGCGAATTGATAAAATCAGTATAAGCACATTCTTGCCTATCAGTAAGTCAAAAGTATGTACGAAATAGATGAATTAAGGAAGAAAATTGAAGCACAAGACTATATTGGTGCTTTGCAAATTATTGACGAAATAGATGAAATGTCAAAGGAAGATAAGCTTAATAAAATCTATAGCTATATGGTGATTCTTTTACTTCATCTCATTAAGCAAAAGGCAGAACAAAGAACGACTAGTTCCTGGGATAGATCTATTTTTAACTCAATTGACAATATTAATCGTACGAATAAAAGAAGAAAGTCAGGGGGTTATTATGCCAATAGTGATGTCTTGCAAGAAATAATTGACGAAGCATATCCACGAGCAATTAAAGAAGCTTCTTTTGAAGCATTTGAAGGAAAACTAACTGTGAATCAGCTTGAAGAAAAGGTTGATCGCGATTATATTAAAAGGAAAGCTATTTCACTATTGGAATGTAATTGATTTTCCATTTTAGTATTAAAGGAGTTAGTATTACATTCCATTATGGTCTTAGTAGTTTAGGAACTGAAAATAATAGCTCAGAGACAAAGCTTAGGATAAAAAACTTGGTATGTTTCTTTATTGCTCAATGTCTTCTGACAAACAATTTTTGAGCTGAGAGTTAAGTAACTCTCGATCTATATTTTGACCAAAGAATACTAGCTGATTTCTTTCTTTATCTTTCCATTCATCATCATCAATACGAAAACGTTTACCACTTACGTAAAATATATGCTTTGCAGGACTTTCTTTAAACCAAAGAATTCCAACTGCTCTAAATATATTTTTAGTTAATTTATTATCTAAAAAATCCTGAAATTTTCTAATATTCAAGCTTTTGTCACTTTCAAAAGAGAATAAAGATATTGAACTTAATTCTTCATTTTGAAAAACATTTTGATAAAGTTTATTCCAGGTTAAATCAGATATTAGTGATAATGGGACTTGACCTTGACAAGAGTGCAGGATTCTTGCGTCTTGTTTAATATCTCTAATCCTAGACTCCAAAATTTCTAAATCTGAACTATCTACTAAATCAGTTTTGTTCAGAAGAATAATATCTCCATATTGGGTTTGACTTCTAGCTGCTTCGCTATTCAATATATCCAAACTAGAGTTAGAGCTGTCTATCATAGTTATAATAGAGTCCAATCTAATGACGTCTCTTAGCTCTGTACCCAAGAAAGTTAAAGCTATAGGTAGCGGATCGGCTAATCCTGTAGTTTCAATAATTAAGTGATTTATATTTTTCTCTTTATCCAATAATTCGAGTATATTTCTCTTTATGTTCTCTAATATTTCATTGCAAGTTGAGCAACTTCCATCAAAGGTTTTTGGAAATTCTTCAATATGTAATTCTGTCGTCTTATAAAGATCCTTTTCAATTCCTATTTCCCCAAATTCCATCACGGAAACAGCAATGTTTAGGCTGCTTGTTTTAATTATTCTATTAGTCAAAGTAGTCTTGCCACTACCTAAAAAACCTGTCACTATAGTAATATATAATCTTGTTTTAGGTATAGCATTTAAAATTGATTCAAGAGTTTTAATAGCTTTGAATTGAGAAGTCCCAAGTATACTCTCTGGCTCAATATCTTTAACATCTTCATCTCGAAGATTCAATATTTTCTGATAGTCTTTTAAATCTTTAGATACTTGCTCATTAAAAGGGAAATGCAAATCAAATTCATGTTGAAAAGCAATTTTATACTCTTGAATATTTTGTTCTCTTTCTCTGTAAGGTTTTAACGTTTCTTCTATAATTTCTTCTACCTTTGTTTTCGATAATTTCAGTCTAATACGTTCCTTTTCTAGGATAAGCTTTCCTGTAGCTGTGATCTTCCCATTATCAATTCTTCGTTCTACTTTTTTTCGATATGTTAGTTCAGGGTCTCTGAGAGCTTTGGCGATAGTAATTGAGTCCCCTTCTCTTACTCCATAAAATTCTGGTTTCATTGCTGGCGCAGCTTTACGAACTTGGCGAAAGACGTAATCGTGTATATTTTTTACAGCAATTATTTCCTTATCTTCTGGAGCAGCAATACCAGTCTTTAATCCCTTAACTAAATATTTTGTGTATACAGATAAATCTTCTCTTTCTTTTTCTAAAGCATAATTGGTTGAGCTTGTAGCGGTTAAAATAGCTCTTCCTTCTCCACCGAAATATTTTTGTATATCTACCACATCATCATCCATTGCAAATATTCCATCAGGAAAAGCTCCACTGAAGCAACTATCCAGAATAATTATCTGTCTTCGTACAGAACAACTAGCCATGATATCTAAAATGAAGCTTGAAGAAACAGCTGTACTTTTTGCTAATTCTCCAGAAGGATATTTTTTCGTATCGCAATTTGTCAGATATAGTTTATTGCTCTCATCTTTAATTCCATGACCACTGAAATAGAGTAATACAAGATCGCTTTTTTCAGATTTAATAAATATATCCTCAATTTTTGTTTGCATAGTCAAAAGATTAGGATTGACTAGAGGATATACTTCGTCGAAAAACCCAATTTGAGAATCAACTAATACTTCTTGTAAAGCAGCAACATTATTAGGTGGAGTATTTAATGTATGGTTTTTGAATGAATCTGGATCGTAATTTCCTACTCCAATGAGTAAAGCTTTTCTTTTCTCCATCTTTTGTTCATTTTATCTTTGCTAATCGCTCTGCTGCTGCTACTACCTTATCTAAATCTTCTGGTCTGACACCTTTAAAATCAAATTCTTTTTCTTTGCCGTTTACTTTAACTTTCATGTCAATAGGTTTACTAGCAAACTTTCTTGCCACATAACCTCCTACATATCTAACGTTGGATAAGCTTAGTTTTGAAGCAACAACTCCTATTAAATTACCTCCTCCTGACATCTCTCCTTCAGGTGGATTAGGATCGGGCACTCTTTGGACTCGATCTATTTCATCGAGAGATCGCATTTCTCTAACTAAATCCGCAGTTAATTTGTCAATTTGAGCAGAATTTAAGTCTGGATAAGCATTATTTATATCAACCGTTAGCCAGAGGTCAAAGTCACTTGTCATGTAGTAGGTTAGAGTAAAAAATTTATATTATCATTATACTTAAATGTCACAAGTAAAACTGTTGAGTTGCCGAATTCGTAATAATCGAAGCGATCGCACGGGATTTTTCAAGCAGTTTAAAAAGCGATCGCATCTATCCCATCCCTTCATCAATTTGAGACAATAATAATTGAGATAACGAGATCGGGTTTTGAAACTATGCCAACATTAGAAGAAATCAAACAAATGATCTTTCAGTTACCAATGCAAGAACAAATAATACTAACAGCTAATTTTTAAAGTCTTAGGAACTATGTTGAAACATAATATTGATACAGAATATGATTCCTGGCTATTGGAGCAAGCACAATTATTGCGCGATCGCGATTTTCAACATTTAGACATCGATAATTTGATTGAGGAGATAGAAGCATTGGTAAGAGGCGAAAAGTCATCAGTAGAACAATTTGCTTACCTAATTATGCTTCATTTGTTACTCATTGAGTATTGGTACGAACAATCAGAGTGGAATCGCAATCATTGGGAAGCTGAGATAACAGGATTCAGACTACAGCTTAACAATAAATTAACTACTAATTTACGCAAGCATCTCGCTCAACGTTTAGATTTTCTATACGGTAAAGCATATCAAGCTGCTGTCAAAAAAACTAAGAGTAGTATCAATGGAGATCGCTTTCCTCAAGAACGAAAATACAGCTTGGAAGATATTATCAATGATTGATAATCAGATGGATCGCTTTAAATCTTGTTTTTTAATATTAGATTGGGAAAGTGGGATCACTATAAGGACAAGTATAAATTGTCAGGGCAAACGCATCTTATTTTGAAAAAGCTTACTAGATGCTAATTTCAGCGATAGAGTACTTTTTCTGATTGATAGATGCAGCCCTTAAAGCCTAAAGATCTTAGGATTTTGATGCGTTTGCCCTGTA
>JBCCYD010000460.1:0-5004 GCA_039190385.1 Cyanobacteria bacterium P01_F01_bin.143
CTTTATAATAAAAATCTATTAAAACTTTATGATTTTACTGTATATATTGATACTCCAGCAGATATAAGATTAGGAAGGAGAATGATACGTGATACTACTGAAAGAGGAAGATCAATTTTAGATGTTTATAAGCAATATATTAAAACTGTTAGAGTAATGCATAAAAAGTACGTTGAGCCTTGTCGAAGTGTTGCTGATATTATTGTTTCTGGGGAAGATGGAGAGGAAAAAGTTTCAGTAGAACAAATTTTGAAAGAACTGAAGAAAAAAACGATAAATCATATTTAAAATTAACTTTAAGCTCTGAATGGGAATCAATTTTCCTAATAGCAACTATGAAAATTAAGCGAACTCTTATTGTCGGGGGGACACACGGCAATGAGCTGACAGGAATTTACTTAGTTAAAAAATTTGAACGTGAGCCTCAGTTAATCCAGAGGGAAAGCTTTGAGACTTGTACTTTACTAGCCAACCAGAAAGCATATGAAATTGGGAAACGATATGTTGACACTGACCTAAATCGTTGTTTTCAAAGCTCTTGTTTGGATAATTTAAAACTGTCAAGTTACGAAGCACAAAGAGCTAGAGTGATAAACCACGCCTTTGGCACTGGAGGGAGTCGACAAGCTGACTTCGTTGTTGATTTACACAGCACCACATCTAACATGGGATTAACAATTATTCTGGCGAGCAAGAAAATATTTAACTTACAACTAGCAGCCTATCTTTGTGATGTAAATCCAAATGTCAAAGTACTTTACTCCGTACCCAAAAATCAAGACAATCCTTATCTAGGCTCGATTTGTGAATTTGGCTGCACAATTGAAGTTGGTGCTGTTGCCCAAGGAATATTGGATGCCAATTTATTTCAGCAGACTGAAAAACTTATTCACACAATTCTTGATTATGTACAAGCTTATAACCAAGGTGTGCCACCTCAAGTAAGAGATACACTCCTAGTCTACGAAAGCATTGGCACGATAGATTATCCCAGGAATGAGGCTGGAGAAATTCAAGCCATGATTCATCCTCAGCTACAATTTCAAGACTATCAAGCTCTGAATTCTGGAGAACCGATGTTTTTAACGTTTGATGGTGAAGAGATTGTGTACGAAGGTAATTCAGTCGTGTATCCTGTCTTTATTAATGAATCTGCCTATTACGAAAAAGGGGTTGCGATGGTTATCACCTGTCCAGAATATTTTAGTACCACCAGGCCGCTGACCTGATCTTTTGGCACTGCTTCCACTAGATGGGATGAGGTAAAGCCTTTTGGGAAGAACCATAGGAGATAATGGATAAGCAAAAGCTGAGCTAGGTTCAATGATAATTATGGAGCTCTTTTTACGTCCTTGTCCATGTTGCAATAGTAGTCAGAGGATTCACCCTCATGCGCGCTACACGACTCAAACCCATGGTGTTCGGAAATATATCATTGTCAAGGCTGCGATATCTACTACAGTGAGACATTCGCCACTCCCATTGCTGGGCTGAAAACGCCGCTAAGCAGAATCATTGAGGTGTTCAAAGCCAGGAGTGACACGACTTGGCAATTTTGATCTTTGGTCAACGAGAAATCGTCGTTCTAGCCGTGATCGCGACTGCTAAAATTCCTATTCTTTAGTTAGTGGTCACTGAATTTTGCCAAGTCGTGTATTCATGCCAATCATGTCGAAGCCTTTAATGCCTCTATTCGGCGACGAAATGCTGCGTTCCGACGCAAAAATAATACTTATGCTAAATCTCGAACACACTTACAACGAACCCTTGACCTTTACTGGCTGGTTCATAACTTTGTTAGAGTTCATTTCACCACTAAACTTGTCCCTGCTGTAAAGTTAGGTCTTGTAGATACTAGGATATCTTGGTCACAGTTGTTTTCGATTCTATATGTTGTCTAACCCAATAGAGGCAATTGTTTCAATTTTCCCATTTCGCGGAACCAATGCCTTGGACTTAGACCAAACAATTAATTCTCCATTCTTACCCCCAGCAGCTAACTTTTGACCATCATGACTCCAATTCAAACAGGAAAAACCACCAGATACACCCTTTAATATTTGCCCTAATTGTTTGGCTATTGTTCCTACTTGTTCGGCTTTTGTCCACAAACACAACCAACCATCATCTGCAGCAGAAGCAAGTAATTTGCCATGAGGATGAAACTCTAAATCTCGAATCTTGCGTTTGTGAAAATTTAAAATATGGTCATTCCAACCATCCTTGTCATTAAATTTTTTTTTCAAAACTACAATACCTATTCCGCTCGATGCTACTAATACAGGTGCATTATTTGATGATAATTGTTGCGACCAAGCTAGAGCGGATATTCTACCAGAAAAACCTCTCATTACCCAGGGATGGGGGCTGCCATATTTCAAAACCGTGAGGGTATTTTCTAAATTACCAGAGGCAATATATTTACTGTCCCCAGACCAAGCTATAACCATACTAGCTGAGGACGTATTCATAACAAATGGTTCAGCATCCCAATTTTGAGTAGACCATATTTTTACTCCTCCATTACCTGCGATCGCAATACTTTTCCCATTAGGTCGCCAAACTAAATCTAAAACAGAAGATTTATCAAAGGGTAGAGTAGTTATCACTGATTGACTATAAGCATCCCAGATTTTCACATAACGCCCTAAACTAAAGGCTAAATGATTACAACTAGGACTCCAAGCCAGTTTATCAACCCAGGTCGACCCATTATCCATAGTGGCGATTAATTTCGCTTCTTTTTGAACAGAGGTAGAGAGAATTGACCAAACTCTAACCTTGCCATCCTGTCCTCCAGCAGCCAAAAACTTGCCATCAGATGAGAAAGCCAGACAATCAACCGATACTAAACCCGCAGGTAATAAAGCAACCAAGCTGTCGCCTTTCCATATAATTACTTCTCCCGCAGCCGAACTAACAGCTAATAGTCCATCTAGCGACCAAACTACTTTAGTGATGTATTCCGAGAGATTACTCTGCCATTGTTGCTGAAATAAGACTTTTCCTTTAGTCACTACATTAGACATTTTTTAAAATCCTCTCTTAGTTCTGCCTCATCTAGATTACGGCCTATAAATACTAATTCATTCTTACGGGTTTCTCCTTCTCTCCAAGGACGGTCTGGCCTACCATCAAGTATCATATGAACTCCCTGAAAGACATAGCGATTTCTTTCGCCTGCGATATTTAAAATTCCTTTCATTCGGAAGATATCGACTCCTTTAGTTTGTAATAAGTCACTCAACCAGTCCTTTAATTTTTGTCCGTCTAATGCTCCAGATTCCACTATGGCGAATGATTTTACTGTCTCATCATGTTCGTGGGCATCTTCGTTGAGAAATTCGGGATCAATTTCTAAAGCGCGGTCTAGGTCGAAGGCCTGGACTCCTAACAAGGCATCCATAGATAATTCAGAATTTTGAGTCCGATAAATTTTTGCCATCCCGTTCATGACTTTAATTTTATTTTCTAATTCATCCAAATCTTGGGGGCTAACGAGGTCAGTTTTATTGAGGAGTATCACATCAGCAAAAGCAATTTGTTCTTGTGCCTCATCCGCCGACCAATGTTGTTGAATATGTTTGGCATCGACTACGGTAACTACTGCATCTAATGCAATATTGTTCCGCATGTCTTCATCGACAAAGAAGGTTTGTATTACAGGAGCCGGATCAGCTAACCCAGTAGTTTCGATTACTAAATGATCGAATTGATTACGACGCTTCATTAAACTACTGATAATACGGACCAGGTCACCCCGCACTGTACAGCAAATACAGCCGTTATTCATTTCAAAGATTTCTTCATCAGCATCAATTACCAATTGATTATCAATGCCTACCTCCCCAAACTCATTTACGATGACTGCTACCTTTTTCCCATGTTCGTAAGTGAGGATGCGATTGAGAAGGGTAGTTTTCCCTGCACCTAGATAACCAGTGAGTACGGTGACGGGAACAGTTTTGGTTATTGTCGCTACCATAGTCTAATTCCTAAGCTATTTTAGATAATGATAATCGTTCTCATTGTTATCGTCATCGTTATCAAATCAGTTTTTAATCTAAAATTAGCCTGGGAAATTATTAAACATTCGGAACGTTATCGTAATCGACGAAGACTTTCCGATAACGTTGTAACTTGCTGGCATCAATTTACAATTACGAACTATCTTTAATCTGCCTGAAACCTTCATCTCACATCCTCAATATAATTATGCAAGAAGTCTAATTCAAAAATTAGTTCATACATTATGAAAACACCTATTATTTGGCTAATTAAAGGCTATCGTCAGTTTATATCCCCTTTATTTCCTCCTACTTGTCGCTTTCAGCCTACTTGTTCCCAATATGCTATTGAAGCGATCGCAACCCATGGAACGATTAAAGGTAGCTGGCTTGCGGTTACTCGTATTGCTCGCTGTCATCCTTTTCATCCAGGAGGCTACGATCCCATACCACCGAGAGATGAGAGGGATAAGGATAAATAAGCCACTTCTGACTTCTGACATATATCGGACTTTTACTCCTATCTTGATAGTCTAAATCGATAAGGGGCTGCGCCCTAGTTATTAGTTCTGAGTTCAGAAAACTTTACTCTTAAACATTAGCTAAATTAAATACTAAACTGTTTTAATTCGAGCAATTTTTTTTCAGTACAATCCTTAGGCTAGGCGGAGTATAATCACTTTTTTTCCTCAATCTTTTATTTGTGACAGAGATACTAATTTAATGTTTCAGTATCCGTAAGCTCCGCCGTAATATTAGCCTTTGATCGCATATATTCAGTCTGTAGCAAACAAGAAATTAAGCTCGCTAGGACTTGGATAGATTTGCTAACTTATCCTCAAGTTCAGCTAGGCTCATTTCTTGTTGTTTTATATCACCTAAGGAATGAGGATTTAATTATTTAGCCAAGTTAGACTGATTCTGGTTTGACTACATAGTTCCACTGAGGTAGATGTTCATCGAAAATGACATTCATAGTTTCTTTGAAATCTTGAGC
>JBCCYD010000461.1:0-5002 GCA_039190385.1 Cyanobacteria bacterium P01_F01_bin.143
CTCTCGCCATCTTTTTAAGTAGCCTAAAATATATCTCGGAGTGAAAATATGTTTAGCTTGAAGAGATCCTACTTCCAAACCATTATTTAAGGTATTAAAAGCATCGTAAACACCAAGATATTGTTTTCTTAGTTTTATTCTCAGTCTTTTGCTAACTCCCAAACTATTCCAATGTCTTTTTGCCCAGACATCATTAAGAACAGCATTATTGACATAAATTTGTATCGGATTATTTAACAAATCCCATTGCTCAATTATTTCATATTTTTTATTGTAAATATCTAAATATAAACCTTTGATTCCTGCATCACTATAACCAATGATCGTAATAGGACAGTTTTTAAACTTAGCTCGTAAAAACCAAGGAGTTTCTTTAATTATTGATTCAGCATAGCGTTTTGCCAAACTCACCTTAAACTTAGTTCTTTTTTCTTTAGCTACTACTTTATCAATGGTTTTTGATTTTGCTGCCAAATATTGCTGAATTCCTAATTCAGGAGTTTTATACCAAAGATCATTATTATTAATGGCAAAACTCGAATCAGAACTCCAAGAATCTCCAGGAGCCATCACAACACATTGAGGAGTTTTAATATTATTGGTTTGGAAATAATCCCGAACTTGATGAGCGTAATTATTATATTTATTATATTTCAGAGTTTCTGGATGTAAACAACATTGATTGCTAGCAAAAGGAATGGCATATTTTGCCCCAACTGCTCTGGCAAAATCAGCAAAATCTTGGCTATAACGTTCAACTTTGTCGAGTTCAATTTCTGATTCATCCTGATCAACAATATCAAAACAAACCTTAGAATTTGCTGAACTGTGACTGCGCAAGACAAAATCAATCTTGGGATGTCTATTTAAAACTTGCTTGAGGGGTAGACCCATAATTTTGGCATCGTTACTGTTGAAAATAACTTGATCTTCAGCTTCTATGATGACCGCAGAATCGGTTAGTAAAGGCCAAAACTGATAGCTAGTAATCTTTAAGTCTTTTCCTAATTGAATTGATGCCCCATGTTCTAGCTCAATAATATTTTTAAACCCGATACTTTTAATATCTTCTAGTAATCTTAATTCTGGAGTTTTCGGAATAATAATTGTTTTATCTGTTCCTAATTTCCGCAGACTGGGCCCGTGAAAATGATCCCAATGCAAATGGGTCAGATATATATAATCAGGATCAATCGTTTCTAGAATATCGGACTTCACCGGAGGATAATTCCACCAAGAACGCCAATAAGCACTCCCCAGCAACCAAGGATCACAGATTAAAGAAGTATCAGAAGTAATGACTTCTAGACAAGCATGGGCATGAATTTTGAATTTCATAATTATTAAGAATAAGAGTAATGAGTGTCTTACGTGGTTGTGCAAGGTCGGGAAACCCGACCGCACCCCACGCGCAATGAGTAATGAGTAATGAGTAGTTACTCAATTCCCAAGCCTAATTGTTGATAAAATTTACTTAATCTTTCAAAGACAATATTTTCATCGTATTCGGCTTCTATTCGTTTTCTTCCTGCGGTGCCAAATTGTTTTCTAAGTTCCCTATTTCCTAGTAATTTAGACAAGGCGATCGCTAATAATTCCCTATCTTGTGGCGGGACAATAAAACCTGTCCTTGCTTGCAAGACTACTTCTCGGCAACCGCGAATATCTGTAGTGACGACAGGTAAAGCCATCGCCATCGCTTCGACAATGGAGCGTGGTAAGCCTTCATGGGTAAAGGTGGGCAGACAGAAAATATCGAGCAAGCCTAAAATTTCGGGAATATCACTGCGATCGCCAGTAAAGACAACGCGATCGCGAATGCCCAATTGCTCAATTTTCTCTAACAGTTGAAAATAATAAGGCTCAGGATCAGTTTTCAGTTCACCGCCGACAATCAAAATTTGCAACTTAGGAAATTTAGGAATTAATTTCGCGGCGGCTTCAATCAGATATTCAGCTCCTTTTTTGCGAGTTAAACGTCCGACAATTCCCACCAATAATTCCGTATCTTCAGCAATATTTAGTGACTGACGTAATTGCTGTTGTTTTGTCTCATCTAGTCTGTGGCGACTAAATCGATCGATATCAACTCCATTACCGAGATATCCCAATCTTTCCTCGGGGGCAATCCCAATCCGAGCACAGGTTTTAATATCTTCGTGGTTTTGAGAAATGATTAGATCGGTAAGTTTTCCCGCAAATTTTTCTACCTTAGAATAGAGAAAATATTCTTTGGGCGAAGATTGATCATGGAAAGGTAAACCGTGGGAAGTATAGACAATACGCTTAATGCCTGCAAGTTTGGCAGCAACACGACCTAACACTGCGGCGATCGGTGTATGAACATGAACTAAGTCGTATTTCTGCGATCGCATTAACTTAGTTAAATTTAAAATACTATTTAAATTGCCCAAGGGAGTAATTTTGCGATCTATTTGCACAGGATGAACCATATAACCTGATTGCCTTAACTCATCCGCGATCGCGCCTGGGGAGCAAGCAATCTCTACTTCAATATTGCGCTCTAAAAAATAATCTATTTGGGGAAGTAATAGCGCCTTAGCCGTAGTTGCTAAAGCACAAACCTGTAAAATTTTCATTATTTTAATTTTTTATTTTTGTACAGACGTGTCACCGACACGTCTCTCTGTCGCCGACACGTCTCTGTGTTAAACCTTGTAATATAATCGATACCATTTAACAAACTCTGCTATTCCTACTTTGAGCGGCGTATTTGGTTTAAACCCTACATCTCGGGCTAAATCACTAACATCCGCGTAAGTAACAGGAACATCACCAGGTTGAATTGGTAGTAAATTTTTCTCTGCCTTGATGCCCAAACAATCTTCCAGAGTTTCAATAAACTCCATCAATTCCACAGGTTGATTATTGCCGATATTGTAATTGCGATAGGGGGCATAACTTGTAGCAGGATCAGGAACCTGTCCCGACCAGTGGGGATTAGGCTGGGCAACCTGATCGACAACGCGAATTACACCCTCAACAATGTCATCAACATAAGTAAAATCCCGTTTCATCTTGCCGTAATTGAAAACTTTAATCGGTTTCCCTTCTAAAATCGCTTTGGTAAAGAGAAACAAGGCCATATCTGGGCGACCCCAAGGACCATAAACCGTAAAGAAACGCAAACCCGATGTCGGTAAACCATACAAATGACTATAAGTATGAGCCATTAATTCATTAGCTTTTTTAGTCGCGGCATATAAACTCACGGGATGATCGACATTATCGTGAACCGAGAAGGGAATTTTTTTATTGGCACCATAAACCGAGCTGGAAGATGCGAATACTAAATGCTGAACCTTGTTATGACGGCAGCCTTCGAGAATATTGACAAATCCGACTAAGTTACTATCCACATAGGCATGGGGCTCTTTTAATGAATGACGAACTCCTGCTTGAGCTGCTAAATTGACAACTTTATCAAAACCCGATTGATCGAATAGTTGAGCAATGCCTTCCCGATTGGCTAAATCTAAAAAATGAAAACTAAAGTTGGGATTTACTGTCAGTTTTTCTAGTCGAGCTTTTTTCAAACTGACATCATAGTAATTGTTGAGATTATCCAAGCCCACAACTTGATCACCTCGTTCCAAAAGTCTTTGACTGAGATGAAACCCAATAAAGCCCGCAGCTCCTGTAACTAATATTTTCGCCATAATACTTATTTCTTAGTTCCTAAATTTTATAATCTTTATTTTGTATATCGTCATTATCCTTATTGGTTATTATTGGCTAATGTTTTTCATTCAATGCCCAGGCTTGGGTTTTTTCTTTAAGATAGCGATAAAAAGTATTACGGCGATCGCGAAGCACCTCATTACGATAATTTTTAGCTTTTTCTAAATTACAAACCGACATATTTTCCATTCGTTGAGTATCACTCACCACTTCACTAATTTTGTTTGCTAAACCTGTAATATCTCCTGGAGCTACCATCTCTTCGGTCGGAATCAACTCAGGAATCCCACCCACATTGGAACCAATACAAGGTAATCCCCGTGCCATAGCTTCAATCATTGCTCTGGGTAAACCTTCTTGATGGGAAGGCAAGACAAAAAGATCAGCCCTGTCCAACTCTTGTCGCACTGGATCTCCTGCGGCTAACCAACCACGAAACTCGACTCGCTCTCCTATTCCGAGTTCTCTTGCTTGATTTTCCAGTTCTTCGCGATGTTTGCCATCTCCCACAAGAACTAACTTGAGATCTAATCCTTGTTTGACACAAATCGCGATCGCATCAATTAACACATCTTGAGCCTTATACAACTGACCCAAAGTCCCCACACAGACTAGAGTAAAAGTTTTCTGATCCTCGGGAATGGAGCGAGGAGCTTTAACAAAGGCAATTTCCGGCAATTCCACACTGGAATAATGGGTAGAAAAAGCCTCTTGAGCTGGCGGATAGCGACGCTGAAGAGCATGTTCAGTCACATAGGCAGCCGAAGTTGCACCTGCACAAGTACGTCGTAACATTCGAGGAAAGAACCAACGGAAAAAGGGTCGCAAAGGATTTTTGACCGAACCAGGGGCAAAAACATCATAGGGATCGGCGACAACTTCGACGGCGTAAGGCTGCCCAGTTTGACGTAGAGTAGGTTCGATACATTGGGAAATTTGAGAACTGACCCGTAAAATCACCGCATCGCTTGCCCTCACGGCCTTTCTAGCCGCCTGTTTGACCTGTTCTGCTTTCAAGAGATATTGCCAAGGCCCAATGTAGTGAGGCACATTAGCAAAAGAAACGCGATCGCCATCAGCCCGTTTCCAGTTAGCAGGAACCGTAGATACTTGTTTAACTCTGGCAACAACGCCTACTTGGTCAAAAACTTCGAGATAGCGAGTCCAAAAAGAATGAGGAAATTGGGATTCTGTCCAGATTGAACCATCGGGAGTACGGGCAAAGCGATGTTCTAGAGCCACAATTACTTTCATCTATTGTTTCCCTCCGTTTTTATTTTGATTGACTTGGGCTTGGTAA
>JBCCYD010000462.1:0-4975 GCA_039190385.1 Cyanobacteria bacterium P01_F01_bin.143
CCCAACTTGATAAGTATTAAACTTCTGCAAGAATTCTCTTGGTTTTTGCTTGATTATATAAATGCAAATATTCGTATCGAGTAAAAATTTCATTCAAAAGCACTTTCTCGTTCTTGCTGTTGTGGTTGCTGGCGACCTTCTTCCATAAAATCATCAGAAAACTGTTCTAAACTATCAAATAATGTTGACCAAGAATCTTCATAAGGTAATAAAACTACCGCATTACCTACCCGCTTGATAATTACTTTCTCTCCCTTAAAACGATACTTTTTGGGCAACCTAACTGCTTGGCTTTGCCCATTTTGAAATAATTTGGCTGTTTCCATAATATAGTGGCTAGGGATTAAATATATATTCTTAGTATATATTTTTTGGGAAAGAATGATGATAAACAGCGATCGCTATTCTTATTGTCTATACAAGCAGACCGCTTAATTATTTAAAGCCAATTACCGACTAATACATAAGGTGCCCAATAAAAAGGATGTTTATATGGTGAATCATGCAACAAGGACAACTGAGCATCTCGAATAGCCTGAGATTTTCCCTTGTGATTCGTCACTAATTCTTGATAAAACTGACTCATTAAAGTAGATGTTGCCTCATCATTAACCGACCATAAAGTAGCTAGCGTACTCTTAGCACCGGCTCGAACTGCCATTCCCGCTAAACCTAGAGCTGCCCATTTATCTCCAGCGGCAGTTTCACAAGCACTCAAGACCAATAATTCGATCGCGTTTTCTTTAGACAAAGTTCGAGAGTGAAAAATAAGATTTAGTTGATTGATTTTAATCTGATCATCCCAAGCTAACAAAAAAGTATTTTCCAAAGAAGAACTAAATTGACCATGAGTCGCAATATGAACTATGGGATAGTCGGAAAATTTAATTTCTTCGGTAAAAGCATCAGTTGTAAATCTATTGTCAATTAAGGTGTTGCTTTCGATCATATTTTGAATTTCTGCTAATTCCAAATCAACAAAGTCTAAAGCTGGAAAACCGCCCCTTTCCTGAGTGATGCCCACTGCTAAGGTGCTAAGTGCGACGTCTGTGAGTGGACGAGGACTTAACAGTTGCAATCCTGGGTTAAGCACGACATTGTAATCTTCAATCAGATAATGCTCTCCATCGTATAAAACTCCTAAAGGAATATTCCGTAACATCCCATCGGGAACAAAAACCAAAGTTTCAATCTGATTTTGCTCTAAATCTGCAATAATTGGGCGAATTATGTAATCATAAAGCGCTTCAGCTGGTTGATAATAATTACGACGACTGCGAATTACAATCCGATCATGTAGTTGCTTGATAACTGTTTCTAATTGCGTCTGCTCAATATCAGTTGAATAATGAACTAAAGGTTGTTTTGGCAAGCTAACAATGATTTCTAGGCGATCGCGTAAGATAATTGGATAAATAGCCGCTGCATGGAGATCAATACTATCAATTTCGACGGGATTGGCATCTAAACAATCTTCACGGAAAAAATTGTTTAGCTCTGCCAGTTGTAAGGATTCAATATGCTTGAGAGCTTTTTTCAGGTCTAATTGACTTAAAGGCTGATTATTATCAGTGGTGATCAATAAATCTACTGCTTGACGATAAACTGGCTCCACCGTATCGCGAAAGGAATATTGCAAATAGGGATCGATTGTGACCAAATCTTTACTCAAAGATTCGAGAAGACCAATAGCTTCATCATAATGTGCGATCACCTTTTGTCGATTACCCATTTTCTTCTCTATTCTGGCTAATTGCCATTCCCAAAGATAACTAATTTCTGGAGCATCAACGATCTGGGAAATTTTCAACGCTTGGTTGGTCAAATCACGAGCCGCCTGCCATTGTTGTAATTCCGCTTTGACTTGACCTTGTAAACCTAAACCATAGGATTCTAATCTAGACTCTTGGGTATTTTTGGCTTCGGTGATCGCATCCTGCAACATCAGCTCAATTTCTGAGAGAGAAGCAATATTTTTGAGCTGTCGTTGGCTATTAATTTTCTTGCGATAAAGTTTGAGGGAGCTATGAGCAAAACTAATTTGTTGAAAAATAAGATCTCGACTATTAAATGCCTGTATATTCTCGAAATCCCCTTTAATTTCAGGAATCAAACTATCGGCTCGCCACCAATATTTGGTAGTTAATAATAAATTAAATTGAGCTAGATTAATTTGTAAAGGAATATCAGTCGCCAAACAATTTTGTGTATCTTGGCAAAGCATTAAAGCTTTTTGATAGAACTCCAAGGCTTTTCCCTTACTAATCTGATGATCGAAATTAGATTGAACTAGTGTAAGTTTGCCCAATGCCAATAGGGTTTGTACTCTTTCTTGGGCTAAATTTAGTCTTTTGGCGATCGCGAGATTCTTTTCCAAAACTGATTGTGCTTCAGTAAATTTTCCTGCTAAACGAAGACTATCGCCATAATTCCTTAATCCCATAGATTTGAGCGCAGAATCAGGTTGATTTTCTAATCTCGTGGCAACTTCCGAAAGGATTCTCAAAGCACGATGATAAAAGCCCAAACTTTCAAAAGCATTTGCCTGATTAATTGCTGCGCGAACTGAACCCTTTTCATCTCCGAGATCATCATATAATTCTTGCGCCTTTCGCCAACTCGAGATCGCTTGTTCAGTAGTTCCCGATGCTAACTGCAAAATGCCCTGATTATTGAGAATCTGCGCTAAAACTTGATCGACTTCTGTACCTTCTTGATCGGCGAGCAAATTATAACCAGCTTCATTATGAAGAGTTGCTTGTTGCCAATCACCTATTTGATAGTAAGCCAAGCCCAAATTGCTGAGAACTCTGGCTTCTAAAATAATATTTCCCTGACTTTGATAAGCTTGCTGCGCTTTTTGCCACTGTTGAATCGCTGCTTGATAATTACCTTGAGCATAAAATTGTTGACCTTCTTGTTCTAAACCAAAGGCGATATTTTGCTCTATAGACGTTTCAAGACTACTTTGAGTTGGTTGTTTGGCTAGAGCGGAATTAATACTTATATTATTGATGAATAAGCTAGAGAAAAATCCGAATAAGATCAATACTGCGATCGAAATAATTTTTCTTCTCTTGGAAAATTTCATATATCTGAAGTGGATTAATTACCTTAATTTAGCTATTGTTTTCTTCGATTAATCAGGATTGCCAGTCAATTTTAACTTCAGAACTAATGTTCTGCACTCGGTAAGCAAACTTATTCTTTGGACATCTACATCAAGAACTTAATTAATTGCGATTGCTTGTTCTGTAGTTCCCTATTTTTGAATATGAACTAATGATTGGATTTATATCACCAGGGATTTCACTGAGGTTGAGTTTATAAATTCCTGATAAAAAGAATATTAAATATATCTAGGTAACGTAACTGTTCGCTGTTGTATTACACAAATACAACAGTCATATTTTTTTTGTTAATTCAATAGCAAAAATCAAGACAAACTCAGGAGAGACTGATAAATGGGTGATTTGATTATAGGTACAAATGGAAACGATAACCTTCAAGGTGGTGATGGGAATGATACCATCAGAGGGCTAGACGGAGCCGATGTTCTAAGTGGGGAAAACGATAGAGATAGTCTTCGTGGTAATGATGGAAATGATACTTTATATGGTGGCAATGGAGACGATACTTTAGGTGGTGACAATGGAGACGATAGTTTATTTGGTGAACAAGGAAATGACGTATTAAATGGTGGCGAAGGTAAAGATAGTCTTGAAGGAGGGGAGGAAAATGACACTTTATATGGTGGCAATGGAGACGATACTTTAGGTGGTGACAATGGAGATGACACCTTATATGGGTTTGCTGGAAACGATAGCATAACTGGTGGAGACGGCGATGACAATTTATTTGGTGGAATTGGAAATAATTTATCAGTTGTGGGAGATGATAACGACAGCTTATTTGGTGGAATTGGTAACGATAACTTAATAGGAGAGCACGGAAATGATAGCTTAGTAGGAGGGTCTGAAAACGATAGCTTAACTGGCGATAATGGAGATGATACTTTAATTGGGGGAAGTGGCAATGATACTTTAAATGGTAATAATGAAAATAATATTTTAAATGGTAATAATGGAGATGATACTTTAATTGGGGGAAGTGGCAATGATACTTTAACTGGTGGAAATGGCCGTGACTCATTAAATGGTCAAGGAGATAACGATAGTATCTCAGGTGGAGGTGGAAATGATACTTTGAGAGGTAGTAATGGAGATGATACTTTAAAAGCGTGGACTGGAAATGACAGCTTATCTGGTTGGATTGGAGATGACAGCTTAGTCGGAGGAGATGGAAATGACACCTTATTGGGTGAAAATGGAGAAGACACCTTATTTGGCGGAGCTGGAAATGATAGCTTATCTGGAGGAAATGATTACGACCGCTTAATAGCCGATAGTGGAGATGATACCTTAATCGGGGGAATCGGAAATGATCTCTTATTTGGTAGAGATGGAGACGATATTTTAGACGGTCAAGAGGGAGATGATACTTTAAGAGGGGACAATGTAGGTGATACTTTAATCGGTGGAAATGATAACTTAGCTGGAGGAGATGGAAATGATAGCTTATATGGAGGAATAAAAAATGACAACTTAACAGGAGGAGATGGAGATGACAAGTTATTCGGAGGAACCGGAGATGATAGCTTAATAAGAGATAGTGGAAGTGATAGTTTATTTGGTGCCTCAGGTTTTGATACTTTGTTTGGCGGCTCAGGTATTGACGATTTAACTGGAGGACTAGGAGCAGATAGCTTTATCTTGGCTTCTGATATTACTGCTAACCGAGATATCATTAAGGATTTTCAAGAAAATGTTGATCAATTTTTGCTAACTGGAAGTTTAACTTTTGACCAGCTCACTATTACTCAAAATGGATCAACATTTTCTTGAAAATCCTTAATGATATCTCGGTTAGCAGTAATATCAGAAGCCAAGATAAAGCTATCTGCTCCTAGTCCTCC
>JBCCYD010000463.1:0-4971 GCA_039190385.1 Cyanobacteria bacterium P01_F01_bin.143
CAACTAATCCAATTTGGTCAACGATTCCTGCTACTATTCCTAAGTGATCTATATTTTTAACTTGGATATCCAAAGTAGATTATTCTAAACTCTTCATAAAATACCTTACCTCTATTCCTCTACCTGCGAAATGTAGGTTTTGATGTTATTTTATTGGATTTAACTCTACCCGATAGTCAGGGATTATCGTCTGTAGAAACTATCGTTGATCAAGCTTCCAATTTACCGATTGTTGTTTTAACTAATACTAATGATGATAATTTAGCAATTGAAGCTGTGCGTCGGGGAGCCCAGGATTATCTGATTAAACGCAAAATAAATGTTGAGGTTTTGGTTCGTTCTATTAAATACGCGATCGAACGTCAGCGTGCTTCCGAAATATTACGAGAGGCTAATGAAAACTTAGTTGATCAAGTCCACAAAAAAACTGAAGAATTAATCAAGGTTCGGGAAATAGATCGCATGAAATCGGAATTGGTTTCGATGTTTTCCCACGATTTTCGCAGTCCTTTAACCACTGTGCTTTCTTGTGCTGAACTGTTACAAAATAAAAGTCATCTCTTAACTGAAGAAAAAAAAGTTCATTTGTTCGATTTGCTGCGTGGCGCGAGTAAAAATATGGCTCAGCTATTAGATGAAGTTCTCTTAGTTGGGAAGGCAGATTCGGGAACTTCAAAATGTAATTTGGTAAGTCTAGATTTAGATTATTTATGTCAGAAAATAGTTGATGAGCTGCAAATAATTGCTGATAAAAAGCAGATTGAAATTATTTTTATTAGCCAGGGTAACTTACCAGAATCGGTTTGGGATGAAAGTTTACTCAGACATATTCTAAGCAATTTATTATCCAATGCGATTAAATATTCTCCCGAAAATAGTCAAGTTAAGTTTGAATTATTAGTAGAAGGGAAACAGGTTGTTTTTCGGATTCAAGATTGGGGCATTGGGATTCCTCAAGTAGATGTTCCTCATTTATTTAAGCCTTTTCATCGTGCTGGCAATGTCAATCGGATTCCTGGTACGGGTTTAGGATTAGCAATTGTCAAAAGTTGTGTAGAAACTCATCAAGGTCATATCAATCTCGAAAGTGAACTAGGTTCGGGTTCAATTGTGACGGTAACAATTCCTTTGATTAACCGAGTCTAATCTTTTATTTCATATTTGTTGATTTCGCTTCCATGTAAGCTAGCATCAAAATAGAAGTTACCAGAATGGGACAGTGAAATCCATGATCCTAGAAATTGGCATTGATGAAACAGAAGTAACTCTGAATCAACTGTTGAGTCAAGTTGAGCAAGGAGAAGAGGTAACTATTACTCGTCAGGGTGAGCCAGTTGCTCGTTTATTGCCAATTCAGAAAACCTCGCGTCCTCTTGCTTCTCGAATTGAACTAAGAGAAGCTCAGCCTCTACAAAAAGAGAGTAGTTTAGAAACTCTACAAAGTTTACGTCATGAGGCAAGATATTGATCTATCTAGACACCAGTTTTCTTGCACCTTTTTATATTCGAGAAACGACCAGCAAACAAGTAGAAAATATACTGTTGAATATTCCTCCGAATGAGTTAGTCATTAGTGACTGGACAAAAGTAGAGTTTGCAAGCCTTCTCTCCCGTCTAGTTCGCATGGGCGAGTTAAGCAAAGAGCTAGTAGAAGCAGTCATTACAGCGTTTCTGGAGGATGTAAAGCAATCTTACTCAGTTATTACTATCACAAGAAACGATTTTGAACGTGCGTCTGAGTTTATTTTACAATGGGATACGGGTCTGAGAGCTGGTGATGCACTACATTTGGCAATTGCTGATAATCATAGAATCATAGAACAGAGAATCTACTATCGTTAGATAAAGGACTTATTGAGGCTGCAAAAGTATTGGGAATTAGTGCTAACTCTGGTGGTATTTATGAAGTATGATTATTGGCGATCGCGTTTTCCACAAAAAACCTAAAAGCGATCGCGTCAAATATTAGAAATAACAATTTTAGAATCGGATATGAACTAGCATCCTTTGCCTGATTGCGATCAAGTACGAAAAACAATATTAAAATCTCGACGATCGCGTAAACAATTAGAATTAGCTAGTTTAGAATTAGAAGAGATTATCGCTCAGTTAGAAATAGCTTCTCTTCAAAAACGTAGGCAGCATTTAACCGATCAAGTTTCTTCAAGTTAAATCTTAATCTTAATCTTCATGCGATCGCGTTTTCCACACAAAACCTAAAAGCGATCGCCTGAGCTTATTATAATCAACGTAGTAGCTATTATGAAAAAGTCAGTCGTGACATTATGTTTGAGATACGATTATTGAGTATTAAGTGTAAATTGAAGTAGAAAAGTGCTCATGGATTGGAGAAAATATATTTATTCAAACCCAAACATTTTATTAGGTAAGCCAGTGGTTAAAGGTACTCGTTTATCGGTTGAGTTTATTTTAGAATTATTTGCTGCTGGCTGGACGGAATCACAGGTATTGGAGAGTTATCCAACATTAAACATAGAGTCAATTAGAGCTGCCTTTGCCTTTTCTGTTGAGTGTATGCAAAATGAATTTCAGAAAGCCTCACGTCCTCTTGCTTCTCGAATTGAACTAAGAGACGCTCAGCCTCTACAAAAAGATAGCAGCTTAGAAACTCTACAAAGTTTACGTCATGAGGCAAGATATTAATCTATCTAGAAACCAGTTTTATAACAAATCTAATCAAGTTTTCTCTGGGCAAAATGTTCCATCAGCATTCGGTGGTAAAAGACGTAACCACCACCAACTTTTTTCATCAACAGGCGTTCTGAAGCATAATCAAGAAAGTGAGCATAGTTCCAGGGAATACGACCTTTGAGGTAAAGAATTCGGCGTAGGTTAAAGTGTTGGATACAAGTAGCTCCCCCATTGATCAGCCCGGAAAATAGCCCGAAAATTAGCCCAAAAAATAGCCCAAAAATCAGCCCGACACTCAGCCCCTCACTCAGCACGACAATTAGCCCAAAACTCAGCCCGTCACTCAGCACGACAATTAGCCCGAAAATTAGCCCAAAACTCAGCCCGAAAATTAGCCCAAAAATCAGCCCGACACTCAGCCCCTCACTCAGCACGACAATTAGCCCAAAACTCAGCCCAAAACTCAGCCCTCCAAACAGCACATCTTGAATAACCCTGGATTTAGCTTTTTGCCATGACCAAATCATTTGCTCGAATAGGGAGATTTCATTTGGTAATCCAGTAATTGCTCCTCCAATCAGCCCGAAAATCAGCCCGAAACTCAGCCTTTCAAACATCCCGAAAATCAGCCCGAAAATTAGCCGGAAAATCGGCCCGAAACTCAGCCCTCCAAACAGCCCGAAAATCAGTCCTCCAATCAGAAAATTCCTGATTCGATAGTTTTTTGTCTCCCTTCGACTTTCAAACAAAGTTGGTTGCATCTTCTCAATCAGAAAAATTATTTTTGATTCATTGACCATCGTTTTTGCCAACCAACTGAGCCAATGTAAAACTTTCTCTTGGGGATAATGCCGAATTCTTGGTTGTTTCTGATTGCCCAATTACTCGGCGATTTAACATGCGATGTATATAACTATCAAACAAATGCCTATAACGATTTTCGCTGGTGCGAAACTGCTGTAAAAGTTTTTCTGCTGACCAATCTTGATAAGCCCAGACCATCACATTAAGAATTAGAGGAGTTTGGGCAAATTTTTCCAATTCAATATCCTGCTGTAATAAAGTCTTTAAGCCTTTTAGTGAATCACCAGCTTTATCTAAAAAACTATAAACTTGTTTAGAAGAAAGAGGTTTAATACAAAGAGCACTGCTGAGTTGCAAGCGTTCGCTAAGAGCTTCATAATCTTTGACCCGACTACAAACCACTATCTCAGTCAGGTTATGAGTTGCAATGAACTTATTCAAAGCCCGAACACAAGCATTTCGCTGTTCTGCTCTTACTTCATCTAACCCATCAAAAAGCAGAATCAATTGTTCCTGTTCCAGCCAAGGTTCACTCCAAGTCTTAGGAACTTGATATTTGTCTTTAAATTCTTCCATTAACCATTTCTCGATTGGTTGTTGCTTTTGTCCCCAAGAAGATAGGTTAAACACTACAGGAATTGGCTTGCTCAAATCTTGTTCTGTTTGATTTACTAATTTCTCTGCCAATTGCAACAAAGTGATAGTTTTTCCTGAACCAGGATCACCCAAAATTAATAGAGTTTTCCCATCACCGATTTGACTGTAGATATCAGTTTGCTTTAGTTCCGCAAAAGATTCATCCAATTCTACTGGTAATACTTCCAATCCTTCAAAGGGACGCAGTACTGCATCGGGACGAGTTTTGAGATCGAGTTTAATAGCAGTATCAGCATAAAGAGAAGGCTTAAGAAAACCCTCAATCCAGAAATCTTTAACTTTATTTAATAAGGTTTTACGCTGATGATATTCGTTTTGAGTTATGGGTTCTCTGGCAACTGGATTGAATTGACCAAATTCATCCCAAGTCTTACGCGTTGTATTTTTATATTCTTGTATTTCAGCTTCTTGAAAAACTTCTTCTCTAAAATCAGAGGGAATATCAGACGATACTTGAGTTGCTTCCACTTGAGGTGATTTTTGTTTCAAAACTATTCTCAAAGGCTCAGAAACAACCGGCGAACCACCCTGTTCAACCACTTCCAACTTACGGGATCTTTCTGAAACATGGGCGACGATATCGACATCTGGCATATTGACTTGAACAGCATTGCAGCCCCATTTATAACAAGTTTCTATAGATTGTTCTCGTACCAAAGCCTTATAAAAACCAACTGCAAACCAATAAGCCGCTTTGTCAAGAATTTCGCGACTAGTCCCAGGGCAAACGCACACGTTTCTTAATATTTGAAGAAGAGAAGAAACGAGACTCACAAATAAATATTAGGATGCTGAAAATTAGTTAGTTCAAGTATCATGACGAAATCACCAGTAGCATCTCTCGAAACTCATTTTCAA
>JBCCYD010000464.1:0-4939 GCA_039190385.1 Cyanobacteria bacterium P01_F01_bin.143
AGCGCATGCTGAGATTCTGGCCATTACTGCTGCCTGCGACTACCTAGGTAGTAAATATTTGCATGATTGCACCCTTTATGTAACCATCGAACCTTGCCCTATGTGCGCAGGGGCCATTCGATGGGCGCAAATTCCACTCTTTCTAGCTCTGGACTTCCGTTGCGTCGTAGATTGAAATCCATTGAACAATTATGGGAATCAGTTCTACGGTCTGAATGCGGACAAGAAATGGTGGACTTACTCAAACAAATGCGGGCAATTTCCTCTCCGGAAGGGCAGGTTCAAGATTTACCTCAATCTTCCGTTCCCCAATTAATCCAAAAACTACCGATAGATAATGCGATCCAGGCGGCCAGAGCTTTCGCACTCTATTTTCAGTTAATTAATATTGTCGAAAAATATTATGAACAGCAAGAGCAAAAAATATCGCGTCAGAAAGTCAAAGTAGAATCAAATTCTTCTCGCAATGGCAATTCACAAAAGTTAGTGGCCGAAAAAATGGAAGCTTCAGGAATCCCCGGAGCTGATGGGTTAGAAGAAATTTGGCTGGAACAAAATAATCAGATTCCCCAAGCAGAAACTTTCCAATGGTTATTTCCCCATCTCAAAGGGATTAATATGCCTCCAAGAGTTATTCAAAGACTCTTGGATCAATTAGATATTCGCTTAGTATTTACTGCCCATCCCACAGAAATTGTCCGTCATACAATACGCAAAAAACAAAGACGAATTTCGGAATTTTTACGCAAACTTGACTTAATAGAAGATGCCGAACAAGAAATGGGCTTGGCTAGTTCTTGGGAAACCGAGGAAATTACCAATCAATTGATGGAAGAAATACGTCTCTGGTGGCGTACTGATGAGTTACACCAGTTTAAACCTAAAGTTCTTGATGAAGTAGATTACGCGCTGCATTATTTCCAAGAGGTTTTGTTTGATGTCATTCCTCAACTTTCCTATCGTCTGAAACAATCTTTAAAGGTTTCTTTTCCTAATTTAACTATACCTTCTAATAAATTCTGTTACTTTGGCTCTTGGGTAGGTGCCGATCGCGATGGAAACCCTTTTGTAACTCCTGATGTCACCTGGGAGACTGCTTGCTATCAAAGAGGAATTGTTTTAGATAAATATCTCAAGTCTGTTGAGCAATTACGAGAGCTTTTGAGTTTGTCATTGCATTTGAGTAATGTCCTTCCAGAATTACTAGATTCTCTGGAGCAAGATCGCCAACAAATGCCAGAAATTTACGAAGATCTGGCAATGCGTTATCGACAAGAACCCTATCGGCTAAAAATTGCTTATATTGAACAAAAACTCAGAAATACCAAAGCAAGAAACGAAGCTTTGGTGGATCGTTCGGTGAAGCCATCAAGTGAGAATATATATCACAATGAAACTGAATTTTTAAGGGATTTAACTTCTATTCAAAAAAGTCTTGCGACCACAAATCTGACTTGTCGTGAATTAGACAATATTATTTGTCAAGTGGAAGTTTTTGGTTTTGTTCTTACTCAATTGGATTTCCGTCAGGAGTCTTCTCGCCATTCAGATGCGATCGCGGAAATTGCTGATTATCTAGGTGTTTTGCCCAAATCCTATAACGATCTCACGGAAACAGAAAAAACTGCCTGGTTAGTCAAGGAATTACAAACTCGCCGTCCTTTGATTCCCACAGAAATTCCTTTTTCTGACAAAACAACCGAAATTATCGAAACTTTTCAAATTCTGCGTACCTTACAACAGGAATTTGGTTTGGGTATTTGCAAAACCTATATCATTAGCATGACTAATCATGTGAGCGATGTGCTTGAGGTCATGCTACTAGCTCAAGAAGCGGGATTGTATGATCCTGTAACGGGAAATATCAACCTACATGTTGTCCCTCTATTTGAAACTGTAGAAGATCTTAAGCGTGCGCCTTCGGTAATGCAAGAATTATTCGATTTACCCTTATATCGTGCGGCTTTAGCAGGCGGTTATGAACAAATAGAGCAGGTGGAAGACGCCGAAGTTATCGAAACTATAACTCCCCCGTTAAGCCCGACCAATCTTCAGGAAATTATGTTGGGTTATTCCGATAGTAATAAGGACTCAGGCTTTTTGAGTAGTAACTGGGAAATTCACAAAGCCCAAAAAGCGCTACAGAAAGTTGCTTCTGAATACAACATTACGTTAAGACTTTTCCATGGTAGAGGTGGTTCGGTGGGCAGAGGTGGTGGTCCTGCTTATGCCGCGATTCTTGCTCAACCAATAGATACGATCAAAGGAAAAATTAAGATCACCGAACAGGGAGAAGTCCTGGCCTCTAAATATTCTTTTCCTGAATTAGCACTCTATAATTTGGAAACTATTACTACTGCGGTGATTCAATCTAGTTTATTGGGCAGTGGTTTTGATCGAGTCGAACCTTGGAATAAAATTATGGAGGAGTTGGCAACGCGATCGCGAGAAGTCTATCGTTCTTTGGTCTACGAACAACCTGATTTTGTCGATTTCTTCCTGTCTTCAACTCCTATCGATGTGATCTCTCAGTTACAAATTGGTTCTCGTCCTTCCAAGCGTCC
Organism: Cyanobacteria bacterium P01_F01_bin.143; assembly: GCA_039190385.1. Taxonomy (GTDB): domain Bacteria; phylum Cyanobacteriota; class Cyanobacteriia; order Cyanobacteriales; family Xenococcaceae; genus Xenococcus. The sequence continues at coordinate 2,565 of JBCCYD010000464.1, forward strand.
CAGCAAAAATAGCAATAAGAAAAAAGATATCAGCAGTTTACGAGCTATTCCTTGGGTTTTTAGTTGGACTCAAAGTCGCTTCCTGCTTCCTGCTTGGTATGGAGTGGGTACGGCGCTACAAGAATTTCTGGACCAAGAGCCAGATAAGAATCTTAACTTGATGCGTTACTTTTATGTGAAATGGCCTTTCTTTAAAATGGTGATTTCCAAAGTTGAAATGACTCTAGCGAAAGCAGATATGCAAATAGCCGAGCATTATGTAACGAAATTAGCCAATGAAGAGGATCAAGAGCGTTTTCTCAATTTATTTGGTGCAATTAAAGAAGAATACAATTTGACGAAGAAGTTAATCTTGAGAATTAATAACCAGAACAAACTTCTTGACGGTGATCCAGAATTACAGCGATCGGTGCAGTTACGCAATGGGACAATTGTTCCTTTAGGATTTTTGCAAGTTGCTCTGATTGAGAGATTACGAGAATATAACAAGGAAAATCAATTAGTTCATTTTCGGCCTTCTAGTAAGGAAGAATTATTGCGCGGTGCCATGCTAACAATTAATGGAATCGCTGCTGGCATGAGAAATACAGGGTGATAATCAGTTAACAGTTAGCAGTTATCAGTTATCCTCCTTCGAGGACGTGGTCAGTAGGGGCGAATGGCCATTCGCCTCTACCTTCATTCGCCTTCTAGTCATCATAGGTAAAATTGAGTTTAACTAAATCTCCTCCTGCCCGATTGCAAAAGATAAATTTTTCTTTAGATTTTTCGTTTTTAAAACAACTTACCTGTTTTTTAAAGCCTTCAAGTCTATTGATGTACTTTTTAGGATTAACACGAAGCTTCTTCTCAAATTGATTCCAAGCAACATCAAGAATACGATCGCCACAAACCATCTCGACTTCACCACCTTCGATATCAACATCACCAAATTCCACCTCAAATTCTGGTTCTTCGATTTCGACGAATTTACAGGATTCCAATTTCGTTTGACCGCCACAAGCAGTTAATAAACTTAAATGTGCGATCGCGATCAGACTGGTAACAGGAACAGATAACCATTTCATAAAAATCAATATTGAGAGTATATCGAGGATCACACCGGGATATTAACATTCAGAATAAGAAATCTGGTAGCGATCGCGATGAGCTTTAATTTTTTGTTGTAAATCAGCCGACAACCAAGAAAAATACTGGGGATAAACAGGTAAGCGGGGAATTAAATGCCATCCTGCAGGCTCTAAGATTTCCCTCAGAGATTCTGCTGTGGGATGGGGGTAATCAGGATTTACTTCGTCTTTAGGCCCAATTCCTCCCAAGTCACGAGCACCAGCATCGAGACATTCTAGAAGCAACTTTGGTTGGTTAACTAAATTTGGGGGAATTTGAATTGTAATGCTAGCTGGTAAGATTTTTCTGGCGATCGCGACAACTTCTGGTAACTCAGTTAGATTAAAACCTGATGCCGCATAACTTTGCTGAGTTCCTTGACTATGGGGCTGTAAGATCACCTCTTGAATATGACCCCAGCGCTCTTGAAGTGCCGCGATCACTTCTAGGGTCTCGTGACGCTCTGCAAATGTCTCGCCAATTCCCAACAATAATCCCGTAGTAAAGGGAATTTTTAATTCTCCCGCCCATTCCAATTGTTGCAACCGCAGTTCAGGATCTTTACTCGGAGCATTTTTATGGACTGTTGATAAAAGCTTCGGCGTCACCTGTTCCAACATCAGACCCATAGATACATTAACCTCCTTGAGTTGTTTCATTTCTTCCCAACTCAAAATGCCCACATTGCTATGGGGCAGAAAATTGTCCGACAAAGCCAGTTCACAAATTTCTTTGATTCGGACAAACCATTCTTGACGTAATTTCGAATTCAGCGGGACTTCCCCACTGAGAACAAGAATTTCTGAAACTGCTGTTCCCGAGAGTCTGGCTAAAATTTTTGACGCCTGGGATAAGGTTAATTTAGTACCACTTCCAATATCTTTACGAAAGTTGCAGTAACCACATCTGTTAAAACATTCGTATGTTGGAATAATAGTATAGGCTGAACTGTATGTTATGTAAGGATTTTTGGCCATTTATAAGCTTAGCTGATGCTTAATATAAATAAAAAATCGGATACTTTAGTTTACAAAACAAAAAAAATTATCTAACATGATAAGTGTCAAAGCAAAGAACCTTGACAATTAAATACATACATACAGGAATCATACATAAATGACTACTACTCTACAGCAGCGCGAAAGCGCCAGCTCTTGGGAGAAGTTCTGTCAGTGGGTTACTAGCTCAGACAACCGCATCTATGTTGGTTGGTTCGGAGTTCTAATGATCCCCTGCCTTCTCGCAGCTACTACTTGTTTCATCAT
>JBCCYD010000465.1:0-4936 GCA_039190385.1 Cyanobacteria bacterium P01_F01_bin.143
ATTTCCATTCCACGATTAATGAACTTCAGTCGGCTAGCTTTTCCCTTATTTCTCATTGCTAGTTTAGTTCTTTTATTTGGCAAGTATTTTAATTTTTAATTAAATATTCATGAAGACTCATGATTGAACTGCCAACTTTTTTCTTCGTTTAATTTAATCAATTGCACAAAACTTAAAATACGGAATTTACCTGCACCCTTTGAAGTAATCTAGAAACATAATCAACATTTAAGGTTAGAAAAACGAGACTGTAGGTAAGCAAAAGATGCTAAAAAAGATTTTATATGCGGATTCTGGTGCGAATAATGCTCAAGAGATGCTGAAACAATTACTCAAACTTCCCGCATTATCAAACTCAAAACTGTTCATTTTAAGAACTTTTTCCTCGGTTACTGAGGCAAAAGAAACAGCAGATATTGAGCTAGCAGAAAGTAGCATCAAAGACTTAATTCCTCAATTAAGTATCAATCCTAATTTTGTTGAAGGCTTAGTTAGAGAAGGAGATAAGAAAGCCTTAGTTGTAGACGTAGCAAAAGAAATTGATGCCGATATTATCATTATGGGTTCAAGAGGATTGGGGAGACTTCAATCTATTTTGGCTAACTCGACGAGTCAATATGTCTTTCAACTTACAGAGCGTTCTCTATTGTTGATTAAAGATGATATCTATGTGAAAAGAATTAAAAGAGTGATGGTCGCGATCGATAAATCGCCTGCGGCTCAATATGCTTTGGATGAAGCGATGAATTTATTTCAAGGCTATTCCGATGCCGAAATTTATCTCACGCGGGTCAACCCCGATCTTAAAACAGATTTAGAAATCACAAGAGCGGATATTGAGACTAATTCAATTCTTAGTAAAGCTGCGGCTAAGGTGAAAAGTCGAGGATTTTCCTATCGTTGTCTTTTAGTGGGAGGCAAACCCGCAAAGCAAATTTGTAATCTAGCATCAGATTATAATATCGATTTTTTGGTTTTAGGTTCTCCTGAGCGTCGTCCCTCTGTTGCCAAGAATTTACCTGATTTGGAACGTTTGCTGGGTAGCTCGCTATCTGACTACGTGCGGATTAAAGTAGAATGTCCTGTTCTTTTTGTAAGAAGGGAAGAAGCTTGATTTAAAATGGATCGAAAAACCTATTAACTGGACAGTAATTTGACATTAAAGACAATAGCTGTTTTTTATCATCTCACTCGATCCATTTCCTTCATCACCCATGACATCAACTCTTGCCATTCGGCAGAACAAGTCAGCTTATAAGCATCAAACTCAAGACCCCAATTAGCAGCATATTCAGCAAAATGTTCTACCCATCTAAAACTAGTCTGAGTCGGAGAATAGGGTCGATATTGCCAAGATTTTTGCAAATATTCCACCATTTCTACAGGATGCCTCGTGTAATGAAGATACCAAGCAATCCAAACTAAAGTTCCATAACGCACCTTAGATTCAGTCAATCTCACAATTGCTGGCAAATCTGGTTGGGCAAAAAAGTTATTTATCACTGCCTCCAGAGAACGAGCTTGAGGCAAACCCTTATACATCGCACTCTGCTCATGTTGTCGATAATAAACAGTAACTTCCCTTAACCAAGCAGTTTTACAACCCTTTAAGGCCATCCTTAGGATCAAATCTGTATCCTCAGCCGGAGGAAAACGAGGATCAAATCCGCCCGCATAGTCCAACCATTCCCGACGAAACATCATCGCACTAGGCAATACAGGTTTCCAACGTAACCAATTTTCCAAATCTAATTCTGGTACTTTTTCCCAAGGATGAATATCTATCAATTTATTCCCCTCAGCATCAACTCTTTGCCAACCACTATGAACAATTCCAATCTCAGGTTTACGAGCAAAAATAGCAGCCTGTTTTGCTAATTTTCCCGGAAAAAAATAATCATCAGCATCGAGAAACGCCACCAAATTTCCCTTAGCTTGGGCAATGCCATTATTCCGCGCAGCAGCTACCCCCTGATTTTCCTGTTTGAGATAACGAATCTTCTCTTGAAAAGGTTCTAAAACTTCTTGGGTACTGTCTGTCGAACCATCATCAATCACCAGGATCTCATAATGACAATCCTCTTGCCTTAAAACACTTTCTATCGCTTCGACAATGTAGCGATCGCAGTTATAAGTGGGAATAATAATAGAAATAAGTTGGTCGCTAGTCGCAATAACCATAGGTTAATTACCAAATTAATGAGAGACTTTAGGCAATATCCTAAAAGAATCCCCATCTTAGCAAGCGTCGGCAACTAGCTCCAAAATAAGTTAGAACGGAATAGTCAGTTAACAATTATTTCTCAATTCTAAAGATATATTTCAGGAGAATAAAGAAGGTGTCAACTCAGCCCCGAGCCAAAAGTCTATTACACAGTTTAATGGCCAGTTCCATTGTACTTAGTAGTTTAATTCATCCTGGAATATTAAGTAAGCCAGCGATCGCGCTCACCAACAAATTTTGTCAGTTGACATCCGAACAAGTTCAAAAAAAAGAACAATTATTACAATCTGCCCTCCAAAACAATTCCCAATCGAAACAAGAATATCAAGCCATAATTCAAGAACATCGGCAGATTTTAGCCCAATGCCGACGCAACACCTGGCCCCAAGAACAAGCTATTTGGCTTCGTCTTTATCCCTGTGATGCTAGTCCTGGCTCCATTGATCATGTCTTAGATAGGATTGTCAACTTAGGTTACAACCGAGTCAACCTAGAAGTTTTCTACAACGGTCAAGTATTGCTCCCAGCTGCGGATAATCCCACACCCTGGATCTCCACAATAAACACTCCAGGAACAGATAACATTGATTTGCTCCAGCAAGCTATTGCCAAAGGACATGAACGAGGTCTAAAAGTATATGCTTGGATGTTTACCATGAATTTTGGTTATCGATATGCCGAAAGGAAAGATCGACAAGAAGCTCTCGCTCGCAATGGCACAGGAGAAAATAGTCTCACTTTTGTCCGCGATCATGCCCAAGCCTTTATAGATCCCTATAACCGTCAAGCCCAACAGGATTATTATCGTTTAGTTCAAGCAGTCCTCCAACGAAAACCCGATGGCGTTCTCTTCGACTATATTCGCTATCCCAGAGGTGCGGGTAATCAATCCTTAGTGAGTAATGTTCGGGATTTATGGATCTATAGCCCTGCATCATTGCAAACTCTCTACAATCGAGCAACTAACAAAAAAGGTCGAGCTTTAATCGATATTTATGTCAGAAATGGCAAAATAACCTCTGCCGATCTCACAAAAGTCGATCAGCTCTATCCCAATGAAGGAGAACCTAGTTGGCAAGGTCGTCAACTCCCTGACTCTCAAGCCCAAGTATCTGCTGCAGAACGTTTCAAACGCTTACAGTCAGATCTCTGGTTCTTCTCCGTGGCCCATGCTGCCCAAGGAGTCATTGATTTTCTGTCTTTTTCTGCTACCCCAGTCCAAAGAAAACAATTGTCTGCCGGGGCAGTGTTCTTCCCTGATGCTAATCGTTTAGTAGGAAATACGGGATTCGATTCTCGCCTCCAAGCTTGGGATAAATTCCCTCGGAACTTGGAATGGCACCCCATGGCCTATTCCGTTTGTGATGGGACTAGTTGTATTGTCAATGAAATTTCTCAGGTTTTAAACACTGCCTCACCAGAAACTCAAGTTATTCCAGCTTTGGCAGGGGTTTGGGGCAGTGAATATCGAGACCATCCCACATTGGAAATCCAAATGGATGCTCTACGCAAATCCTTCCCGAAACTAAAATCAGTTAGTCATTTTGCCTATTCTTGGCAAGAGCCAGAAATGGATCGTCAAAGAAGATTTTGTAAGCTGCAATAATTTTTTTGACTTTTGATCGATTTTTGTTAGGATATAGGACAGTGCAATTCATGCGGATGTGGCGGAATTGGTAGACGCGCTAGATTTAGGTTCTAGTGTCTCACGGCGTAAGAGTTCGAGTCTCTTCATCCGCATTAAATATTCATTGACCGTAGGGGCGAACAGCTGTTCGCCCCTAAATTGTCTTAATTTCGTTAACTCGGAGATGATGTCAACACTGTTTCTTGGCTCTCGTAGAATTTGTGGTTGAGATAAAGCAAAATCAAAAAAGCGCAAACAATGCTGGTAGCAGCCAAGAGCCAAAAGTTAAAGAAACCATTGATTTGTGGATGCTCTAAAAACCATCCTCCTAGGGAAGGTCCAATGGCAAAGCCAATAGTCCAACTCAGAGAATTGATTGATAGATAAATCCCTCGCAAAGATTCTGGGGCAATATCAGTGATAAAGGCTAATGACAAAGGGCCATAGGCAGCTACGGCAAAGGCCAACAGAGCTAGACCAATAATTGTTGCTGCTAGGGAAAAGCTCGGAGTTAATCCAGCAAGCCAAAATATGATAAATCCGCCTAAATACAGCAATAGGGAAAACATCAGAGCAGAAAGGCGATTCCAGCGATTCAAAAAATGAGAGAGCGGTAGTTGGCTGATAATAATCAGAAATGTATAATAGGTAAAAAGGTTGGCAATCGTGGAAGAAAATATCTGAGCCGAATCCCTTGATGAGAGAATATCTCCAAAATATAGGGGCAAGGTCATGCGAAGTTGGGAAATATTTGCTGTGACAAGAATGGCCGCGAGGGTAAACAGCATCAGCTGAGGATCTTTTAAGGCGATCGCCCAGCTTTGGAATGGTTTACTTTTCTTTTTGGGTAGCAGATGTTCAAAGTTATTATTGCTTGGAAGATAGAAATAGATTAAACAGAAGAAGAAAAATATTACCGAAGATCATGGGTTTAAAGCCCCGCTCTTTAGAGCGTAATGCACAGATGTTATTGAATCTTCATGTATCTAGCTTTCTAAAAACTATATGATGCTAACAAGTTCTCTAATAGAGCTGAAGTATAGGGTTGAATTCACGAGTTGAGTCCGTAAAACTTCAGGCAATAC
>JBCCYD010000466.1:0-4914 GCA_039190385.1 Cyanobacteria bacterium P01_F01_bin.143
GTATCAAACAGGGAAAAAAGTAGCTCAAGATTTCAAAGAAACTATGAATGTCATTTTCGATGAACATCTACCTCAGTGGAACTATGTAGTCAAACCAGAATCAGTCTAACTTGGCTAAATAATTAAATCCTCATTCCTTATTGAGAAAGAGTTAAGAGATGCACTCCGCACAGTGGAGCACTTCGCGATCGCAGAGAAAAAGCAAACAGTCAAAATGCGATCGCCATAAGTAAGAGATTATTCTCTAAAAAAATAGTATTTTTTTGTAGAATTAAAACCTAAGCTCCATAAGTGACTTTACTTAGATTTAACAGTATATTTTTTACTCCCACCAAATCCTATGGTGGCAAATTTTTCTCCACTTATTAAATAATGAATTTATCGCAATTAGATATTTATCCAAATCATAATTATGAATTTTTTTCCTAATTATAAGTAGTATTGAATATGTTTTTGATGAAATTTTATATTATAAGCTAAATATTCACGTAACTTTTACTGATATATGGAAAAATTACTGATGTACAAATACTGATAAACATTGAATAATATTAATATCAGCAAAAATAAATTAAAAACAAATTTCATTATGAAACTAATCAAACAAATAACCATTGCAGTCACTAGTTATTTAATCGCTACTACTCCCGTACAAGCTTTCACTGTAACGATAGAAGATGCCAAAATTCAGAGTAAACCAATTACCGATGAATTATTTGTCGTTGATTTTAATGACATTACTATTGATAGTACAGATTCTTTCAGTAGAGTTGATGGTATTAATTCAAGTACCTATAATTACGGTGGGGATTTAAAAATTAGAGAGACTAATGTTTATGGCGGAGCTGATAATTCTTACTATATAGAACCTGCTTACAATACTCCTACAGCATTTAATATTAAAACTGATCAAAAACAAAAATATTTTGGGTTTTGGTGGTCAGCAGGTGATGGCTCTAATGTTATAACTTTTCTCAATAATGGAGAAGTAGTTAAAACTTTTAATACACAAGATGTCACAGATACATTATCTGGATTGTCAAACGGCACTGACTATTATTGCAATCCTACACCTCTTTTTTCTGATGAAATTTGTACTGAACCCTATGCTTTTATAAATTTCTTTTTTGAAGGGACAGAAGCCTATGATCAAATTATCATCGAGAGTACAGCTGATGTTTCTAATTTTGAATCTGATAATCACACTTTTTCGATGACACAACAAACGATTACGGGAGAAATAGTAGTTAGCAATCCTCCAGCTGTGGTTTTTGCTGATTAACGTAAAAATATATTTAGTTGAGGGGATACGCACGGAACTAATTGGATTGATTTTGATAACGATGGCGATCTCAGATTGGCAAGAAACTAAAAATAGTTAAATCAAGAAAAGAGGCAAGAGAAAAAGCTATTCTATACCTGAGTTAATTAGCTTGATTATTTTTTTGGCAATAGTTTCCGAACCATCTTTAGGAAGTTTAATATCAGTTTTTGGAGCAATCAGAGCTTGTTTCAGAAAATCCCAATTACCCTTAAAAAACTCTTCTGTTGTTACTATCTGATGCTCAGAATGATCCTGAATATTCTTTAGTAAAATTGGCGCTTCCGCAAAATCTTCCCGGGTCAAAGTCACAATCGGCAAATCTAATCTCAAAGCTTCAGCAAACGTACTATAACCTGGTTTAGAAACAATTCTCCCAGACAACAACATAAAATCTACTGGGCGCAAAGACTTATCCGAAACTATCTTTAGATTAGGTAAATTGGGCGCATTGCGATCAAAAGTAATAAAATCCCAATCAGGAAACCGTTTTAAATTTTCATAAGGAATTGCCTGTAAACCTAAACCCCCAAAAGTTAATAAAATAATCTTTTTCTTCGGTGCCGTAATCGTAAACTTATCCCGTAATTCTGCTTCACTATAGCGAGGATTTCCTCCAGTCAAACCAACATCTGTAATATTAGGAAAAGCAGTCATTGGTTCGGATAAAGGTAAACGAAACAAGCGATCGCATTTGCCATAACATTCTTTGATCCAATCAACAATCTCCGCAAAAGATTGATCCCAAGCACCATAGATAAAATCCCAGCCAAAATTACTCATCATCCAACAAGGAATCCCCGCTGCTTCCGCGAGCGCTGTTGCTAATGGAGGAATATCTGCTAATATCAACCGCACATCATGTTGCCGAATGAATTCAACTTCCTCAGCAATAATCTTATCTTGCCGCGATCGAATCTCCTGCATCCGCTTCAGAGTAGCCTGTTTATCCATAGTCAAACTATCACTTTGCACTACGCCCACATCGAAAACCCGACGACGATAAACAAAATTACCGCTCACATAAGATTTCAATAACCATTCTGGTGCAGTTGTCGCAAAGATTATTGAGATTTCAGGACATAGTTGTTGCACTCTATCTGCTACTGATGCTGCTCGAACTGCATGACCGAAACCATGACCTGTAACCGCAATATATAATGTTGGTTGGAGCATATTGTTTTAACTAGTAAGTAGCAAAGAAAAACTATTAAGCGAATCAACAGCAATTTTAACAATTCAAGAATTATGTGATACCAAATGAATGTATCAAATCAAATTTGTCTCACTCATTAATGTTCAAGAACCATAATTTCAACTTCGCACCTTACCTATTTCTGCTTCCCGCGATCACAATTCTCACGCTCACAATTTTTCTGCCCGCAATTCAAGCTTTTGCTTTAAGTTTTACCCAATATGAATATGATTTAACCCAAGCTCCTGAATGGGTAGGATTTACTAATTTCCAGCGTTTATGGAGCGATCGCGACTTTTGGCAAACCATCGGCAATACCTTGCTTTACTTAGCAGGTGCCGTACCAGTTTTGGTCATCGTACCTTTAATTTTAGCAATATTAGTAAATCAAAAACTCCCTGGTATTTACTGGTTTCGCACTACTTTTTATACTCCTGTCGTCATCTCGATGGTAGTGGCAGGCATTGCCTGGAAAGCTCTCTATATCAACAACGGCATTCTTAACCAATTTCTTAAGCAGATGGGATTGAAAGAGGGGATTCCCTGGTTAACTGATCCGAAATTGGCACTCTGGAGTGTTATGGTTGTCACCATTTGGAAAGGTTTAGGCTACTATATGGTAATTTATCTTGCTGGTTTACAATCAATCTCACCTGAATTATACGAAGCCGCCGCGATCGACGGTTCCGATGGTTGGCACAAGCATTGGGATATTACTTTTCCCCTCATGAAACCATATCTATTTTTAGTTGCCGTAATTTCCGCGATTTCCGCCACCAAAGTCTTTGAAGAAATTTATGTGATGACTCAAGGCGGGCCTCGCAATAGCTCTAAAACCGTAGTTTACTATCTTTATGAAAAAGCATTTCAAGAGCTAGATATTAGCTATGCATGTACCATTGGCTTAGTATTATTTTTGGGAATTTTAGGACTTTCAATTATTAATTTACGCCTTTCTGCCAAACAATAACCAAAGCAATTAGCTAATAATTGATAACTAATCTTATGGTTCTAATTTTACGGTTAAATACCTTCAACTTCCAATTTAGCTACAGTAATGGCGTCAAAAGCAAAAGCCAGAACAACAGGCATTGGATTCCCTGTGAAAAAACACAAGACAATCGCAACTAGACTTAGCAGCATGGCGCCAGTTAACCACAATTGCTCATCATTACTAAATCCTTTTTTATCTTTAATTACCTGCAATACATTGCGAGGAATTGGCTCAGGCATCACTGCATTAGGAGGAAATGCCCAATAATTGTTGTAGCGTTCTCTAATCAAATCAGTCCAGCCGTTATTATCACACCACTCTTGAATCCACTCGTCATGAAAATGTTTCATCGTAAAAAATAATCGAAATAAATTAATCTAAAGTTCTGCTGAAGAGTATGAATATATTATGAATTCAATTAACTCAGTATTTGTTCTAAACAAGTTATCAGAAATTTCTCCAACTTCAAAGATTAACTCTTATTTAATTCATAAAACTTAAACAAAAACCTCATTTTCTCTGATATTGTTAAGTAGATTTGCTTAATCTTGCCTGCTATTGCTTAAAAGAACTTTACATTACACAGAAAAACACTCATCTAGGGAAAATTCGGTACATATATATTGCAACTTAATATCCCAATCGTCTTTTGGTAAACGATCTAGATAGGCAAAGTCAAAAACAACGCCTAAAGTTGGACAATGACGCCATTGAGAGGATGTTAATAGGCGATCATAGTATCCTCCACCATAACCTAAGCGATAACCTAAGCGATCGCAAGCTACTGTCGGTACAATGATTAAATCAACTTCGGTGACAGGAAGAGGATATTCTTTGTCTGATGGCTCTTTAATTCCGTATTTACCTATACTTAGTGCTTCTCCTGGTTGCCACAAATGCCAGTTCAAGTCATTACTGACACAAGTCGGAAAACCCCATCTCTTCTTATCAGTGATCAGAGGCATCAAATCAGGCTCTTGGCGAAAACTAAAATAAGCTAACACTGTTTTTGCCCCACAAAAAATTTCCCAGTTCTTTATGCGATCGCAGATTTGCCGATTCTTTTCTTGAAACTCTGTGGGAGAAAGAGACTTTCGTCGACTTAAGATTTTCTTTCTCAATAGAGGTTTATATTCTTGAGTCATTACAAATTAAACTGGTTTATAAAAAAAATAGACTTTCCAAAAATAGCTATAAGCTTTGAAGAACAATCATGATAGCTAAATTCCAATCTCAAGAAACAGAAATTTTTTCTAACATTTGGAGAAAGGGGGTTGACAATGGGATTTAGAAAGAATATATTGGTAAATGCGCGGTTGAGAGCAAAGACGCTCCCAACAACGCTCAGAACCTAGACAAATCAATAGTTTGAAGACTTTAGACAGACATTAGTACCTGGATAAA
>JBCCYD010000467.1:0-4913 GCA_039190385.1 Cyanobacteria bacterium P01_F01_bin.143
CTGCTTTCAATAACCAATGATGCAAATGGCTCTTATCCGCGACAAAAGGTGATTTTCCTTTACTAATCCGAGAAAAAATCACAGCCGACATATCGATAATAGGCACAGCTAAAATCAAATAGGGCAATAAAACCGCAGTCATGGCAGTTGTTTTCACCAAGCCAATGATGCCAACTCCAGCTAGGGTAAAGCCCATAAAATAAGCTCCCCCATCACCCATAAAAATTTGAGCAGGATTGAAGTTGTAACGTAAAAAACCCAGAGCCGCTCCCGCCAAAGCAGCAGCAATTAAAGCAGCCGCAGTTTGATCCATAAATAAGGTCACAATCAGCATCACCACAGCAGCAATACCCGAAACCCCTGCGGCTAGACCATCTACCCCATCGATCCAGTTAATGGCATTTGCCATTCCTACCAACCAAATGACAGAAATGGGCAAACTAAGCCAACCAAGATTAATTACATCAACAAAAGGAATCGAAATAAAATCAATCTTTAAGCCCATAAACCAAGTGACCGTTGCCACAATCATTTGCATAAACAATCTTGATCCAGAAGAAAGACTCAAAAGATCATCGGCAAAACCAATCAAGAAGAAACATACACTACCGATAATTAGCCCCCCAATTACTTCTTGCTCGGGGAAACTAACGGTGTCAAATCCGCCTAAGCGCCAGACCATCAACAGAGCAATCATGGTTCCTGCAAAAATAGAAACTCCGCCGACACGAACTACAGGGTTGTGATGGATCTTTCTCGCATTGGGTCGATCTACGATTCCCAATTTCAGACCAACGGTTTTAACATCGGGAATCGTCCATAAAACTACGGTCACAGATATGAGAAATGCAATCAAATGATAGAGTTGTATGGCCATCTCGGTTTATTTGTTTATTTAATGGGGTTGGCTAGTTTCCTCACCTTAAACTCCAGCAGTTAGAGGAATTTCTAGGTAAGGATATAGAGGAAAGCGATCGCAGAGTGCGGTTGCTCGTTGCAAACAATCACTCTTGACTGATTCATCTTCTGGATTTAACAGTCGATCTGCCACAATATTAGCAATCTCTTCGAATTCTGTCGTCCCCATTCCTCTAGTTGTCATGGCAGGAGACCCCAAACGTAAACCACTAGTGACAAAGGGAGATTCGGGGTCAAAGGGTACAGTATTTTTGTTGGCGGTGATATTTATCCCACTAACCAATTTATCTGCTGTTTTTCCTGTCATTCCAATACTGCGCAGATCAACGAGTATCAAATGATTATCCGTTCCGTCAGAAACTAGCTTAAAGTTTCTTGCTTTGAAGCCTTCGCCCATTGCTTTGGCATTAGCAATAACTTGAGCAGAATATTCTTTAAATTCTGGTTTGAGAACTTCGCCAAAGGCAACTGCTTTCGCGGCAATCACATGTTCTAGGGGGCCACCTTGAGTTCCAGGGAAAACAGCTTTGTTCAGTTTCTTGCCTAGTTCGGCATCGCGGGTCAAAATTAAACCGCCTCTAGGCCCACGTAGGGTTTTATGGGTTGTGGTGGTTACTACATCGCAATGGGGAATCGGATCGGGGTGATGTCCTGTAGCAACTAGACCTGCAATATGAGCAATATCCGCGAGTAAATAGGCTCCTACTTCATCCGCGATCGCTCTGAATTTAGCAAAGTCAATTGTCCGAGGATAGGCAGAATAGCCACAAATGATTAATTTGGGTTTTTCCTTGAGGGCAAGTTCCCTTATTTGATCAAAGTCTAATTGTTCGGTTTCTTTGTTGACGCCATACTGAACGACATTAAACCATTTGCCGGAAACATTAACGGGAGAGCCATGGGTGAGGTGGCCACCATGGGAGAGATCCATGCCCATGATGGTATCGCCTGGTTTTAGGAGGGTGAGGAAGACGGCGAAGTTCGCTTGAGCACCGGAATGGGGTTGAACATTGGCCGCTTCGGCACCAAATATTTTCTTAGCGCGATCAATCGCTAATTGTTCGGCAACATCAATAAATTCGCAACCGCCATAATATCTTTTTTTCGGTAATCCTTCGGCGTATTTATTGGTTAAGACAGAACCTTGAGCAGCGAGAACGGCAGGAGAGGTAAAGTTTTCGCTAGCAATTAATTCGATATGGGTTCTTTGACGGCGTAATTCTGACGCGATCGCTTCAGCAATTTCGGGATCGCTTTGAACCAAGAAATCTAAGTTTGTTTGAGTCACTTGATGATCATCTAATTAATTTATCGGCATTATCCATGCTATCGAAAATTCACTTGCTTTTTGTTTACTAGGGCAAAAGTTAAGGAATATTGCAGTAATGTTTTTGTAGCGTGTTGTATTTAAAAACTTGATAAGATCTGCGATCGCGTATGATATTAAATCCTGTTTACATACCCTACTTATTTCGAAGTTGCTCAAAGCATCATTGATAAAACCAGTAATTAAAATTTGCATCTCATGGCGACAAAAACACCCCCACCACCGAAGAAGAAAAAATCCTCTAAGGGCGAACTTCCAAAAGGCAAAGAATCTCGCTCAAATTTAACGAAGCCAGAACCAGGAAAAACAGTTGATCTCAATTTCAAAGTGCCGGCGGAGTTTCGTAAAAATTTCAAAATTGCTGCGGCCACCCAGTGCATCAAACAAGTGGAGCTGCTCTATGAAATCTTTGAATATTGGTCAAAATCTCAAGGGTAATAATACATTTAGCGAAAAAGCGATTTAGCGTTATCGCTATTTCGCTAAAATACCAAGTAAATATAGACCTAGATTAGGTTGTTACTTTTTCTGAACGTTACAATCCTAGAACCTTGAAGAACAACCCATTGATTTTTGAGGATTTCTCCGGGCTAACTCCCGGCTGAAAAGGCGAAACAAGTTGCAATCGGAACAGCTATACAAATGATGCCATAACCATTTGAGGAAAGGAAACATTTTTGGAAGGCACAATCGTCCTCGAAATTCGGCACAATGCCGGTAGTTGCAACAGGCACGAAATTCGGTGGTCGATCTTCGGGAATCGTCAGCGAAGTGACATTAACTTGCAAATCTTGTCTCATGACTACTGAACTCTGCTGGTTAATGACGTCAACTCTGCCGCAGTTAGATCCAAGGGTAACAAACTCACCTTCAGTGGTAAGTCGAAGTTTGTAGAATCCATCACGCACATCTCTGGCGCCCTGGAGATAAATGAACCCAAAATCCACCCCTGCTGAAAGGTCTTTAGCCGGGATACGCTCAAGCCCCTTGATAGTGCTGGCCACGCCGATTGCACTGCTTCCGAAAACCGTGGAGAGGCTGGTCTTTTCAATGGAAACTCCTGCTTCGGCAGCAGCCTTTTCCATCACACGAGCAATAGACTCGGTCGAAT
Organism: Cyanobacteria bacterium P01_F01_bin.143; assembly: GCA_039190385.1. Lineage (GTDB taxonomy): Bacteria > Cyanobacteriota > Cyanobacteriia > Cyanobacteriales > Xenococcaceae > Xenococcus. The sequence goes on from JBCCYD010000467.1 coordinate 3,357, forward strand.
CATTGCTGGTAGCACCACTATCGAATTCACTGTTAAACTCAATCATTGTTTTCCTCTAATTTATTCGCAAGCCAAATCGGTACGACACAGCTCACACCAGTTGTCTGTAAACGCTGGTGCGATGTGAAGTGCCATGCGTTTCTCCTTTTGACTATGTTGATTTTGCTCTATTTACTTATCGTCAGTTGGAGAATAGGCTCTGCTATTTGATACATTTCGTTACTTTTTCTGTCAGCTACCAGAATCTCGCCAATTCCATATAAATGGCTCCTCAAAGACAAATTAGCGAAAACGCTATTTCGCTTTTTCGCGAAAATATATAGGAATAAACATCGATAATAGCGCGCTTACATTTCGCGTTTACAATGGACTGCCGGTGGCTTTACGCCAAGGCGATCGGTTTACCTATTACAGGACATAGCTCATTGATTGCTGCTGTTGGTGGTCTGCTACCAGATATTGACCATCCAGAAAGTGTAATTGGAAGAAGAGTCCGCTTTCTAAGTCATCCCATCTCTGCCCTTTTTGGACATCGAGGGATAACTCATAGCTTGTTAGCGGTGGTTGGTATTCTTGCTGTGTTGATATTCATAACCTGGGAAGGTCGTTATCATTAATTTAACTGGATGATTGCCCTTCTCTGCATCGGCTATTTGTCCCATATTTTGGGGGATGCTTTTACGCCTTCTGGCGTGCCTTTGTTCTACCCAAAGAAGAAAACATACAGCTTTAAGCTATTTAAAACTAGAAGTACAACCGAATTCATTGCTGTTTGTACTCTCACAATGACGCTATTTTTTCTAGGAGGAGTTGGGGCAGAAGCGTACTACCATGCTCTAAGGGGAGCATCCCACTTTTTCAATAAGTAAAAATACTTAGGATAAAATTGTGTCAGAAGAAAAATCAAGAACAGTCAATGGGTTTGAGTAATGATGACACCAGAAGAGCAAGCAATCATTCAAGAAAAGTTGCAAGAAGTAGCGCAAATACTCTACAAGAATACTCCTTCAGAAAGATTAGAAACATTCGAGACAGTAGAATTAAGTTTGAGAGAGCATTTATTAGAAACAGTAGCACCAGAAATTGGGAATTTTTTTATCAATCAGCAGGAGGAGACCCCGCGGGAAGAGAAAGAACAATTCAAACCTGCGTCGGAAAAATAACAATATCTAGCAAACAAGCAATCAAATTGGGATTAAGAAAAGGAACTCGTCTGAGTCCTTATTTAGAAAAATGTTGCTTACTATTAGTGGCCAATGAATCCTTTGTTAATGTCGAAAGAGACATTGAAATCTTGACTGGAGTGAGAATTCCTCACAGTACGCAACATCGTCTAGTAAGCAATTATCAAATACCAGAGCCGAAAGTTACCAAAAAAGCTGAAGCATTAAGCGTCCTAAAGGATACTGCTTCGCATATTGATGGTGGCTCGGTAAGACTGATACTAAATCCGATAACGAAAAACAACTTATAATTAGGAGAAATGTTAATCGATAAAAGCAATGCCAAGAAAAGCTAATTTAGCCAATCACTATAGTACTCAAGAGTTAAAGAACA
>JBCCYD010000468.1:0-4898 GCA_039190385.1 Cyanobacteria bacterium P01_F01_bin.143
AATCCTGTTAATGATTATAAGCATGATTGCTCATGATGGTGGTAGTTTATGGAAAAAGTAATCATCAATGATCTGTTTTTAGAATTAAAATAATTAATAAAACTTATGTATAGTCGTATATAAATGGTAATTTGGCTTTTTCATCTTCATTACATTTGTTTTAATTATTGATTACGAGATAAGACTTTAAATATACAAATGGTAGATAGCTCATGTAAAAAGTTGTTACTGTCTGCTGTGAACTATGTAAAAAATCTTAATGAAAATTTGTATTAAATCAGTTTACTCTGGCTAAACAGAAGTAAATTTCGATCGCAGTCGAGTAACCTTGATGAGAATTAATCTCATCTAAAATTATTCATGTTTGATTGATCGATAGTTAATTTTTAGAAGCAGGGAATTTAGCATGAGTGTTAACTTAGCGACTATGTTGCGTGAAGGGACTAAAAAGTCCCATACAATGGCGGAAAATGTTGGTTTTGTGAAATGTTTTCTCAAAGGAGTAGTAGAGCCAAAATCCTATCGCAAACTAGTGGCGAATCTTTATTTCGTTTACTCTGCGATGGAAGAAGAGATGGAAAAACTCAAAGACCATCCTGTATTGTCTAATATCTATTATCCTGTGCTAAATCGCCAACAAAGCTTGGAGCAAGATTTACAATATTATTTTGGCTCCAACTGGGAAAACGAAGCTGTAATCTCGGCCGCTGGCAAAGAATATGTAGCACGCATTAGAGAAATTGCTAAGACTCAGCCAGAACTTTTGGTAGCTCATTCCTATACTCGCTATTTAGGAGATCTTTCTGGTGGGCAAATCTTGAAAAAAATCTCTCAAAGAGCAATGAATCTTTCTGATGGAGAAGGTACTGCTTTTTATGAGTTTCCTGAGATTCCCGACGAAAAAGAATTTAAAAATCAATATCGTCAAGCTATGGATGAACTTCCTGTAGATATGGCGACTGCTGAACAAATTGTGGATGAAGCCAATGACGCTTTTGGTATGAACATGAAATTGTTCCAAGAGCTTGAAGGTAATTTGATTAAGGCGATCGGTACTATGTTGTTCAATACTCTAACTCGCCGTCGTACTCGTGGTAGTACAGAAACAGGAGCCGGATTAGCAACTTAAATAATTGATAACTGACAACTAGTAGTTAATTATTGCTTATTACCAAGTATCTTAAACTAAATAGCCTATCAATGGCCAATACAAAAACAACTCTAGGAACTAGGTTGCAGTCGAAAAGACAAGATTGTTATTTAGTTTTTAGAGTTGTAAATTATTTGGGAAAATTTGCTTTTATTAATTCTGTCGAAGTTCTGTTGCAGTACTGACATAAAAAATCCAGCCAGAGGCTGGATCAAAACAGGAGAATAATACTGCTAGATAGTTATTTACTAAAGTGTTTTTACTAAAATACAAGACGCTTATCAACATTTATAGTTAATGCTGATTCGTAATTAATCAGGGTAAATACTGATATTTAAAATTATTGGCCGAAAAACTTAAGTGCAAATACTTAAGCAAGTTTTTAGTTAACTATCTGTATTATCAATTACTTGCTACTACTTTCTTCGCCCAAGCTTTTGAGCTATTTTGTGTCCATTCAAGATCGCTTTGAGTTCCATAGGAGTAGAGAGAAATAACTTTGCCAGAAACATTTATGAGAGTAGCAGTTGCAGCAAGAACATATTCTTCTTGAACTCCTCCTTCTGAAACCTCGTAAATCATGTATAGGGAATAGGATAAAACGTTTTCTGATTCGTAATGGGGTTCGAGGGGAATCATTTGAGATAGATTAAGAGAGAAATCAATACCTAATTCTTTGCTGATACCTTCACCTGTTTCATTAACTATCTCCCGTAACTTAGGTTCCCCAGATGCGGATATACTCTCATTATAAGTTTTTACCTCATTCTTGATTTCTGCAAAATCTTGAGAGCTAACCGACATTTCTTTAAAAACCTTAACCATCTTGAGAGCAAAACCTCTTTCAAGAAGTGGAATTTCTCCCCCCATTGCGATCGCAGCATCTGACTGAGAAATATAAGAAGCTAAAAAGTCATTCAATGGGTCTTCCATATGACTATGAAGTCGATAAACCGCATCCATTTCTCGTGTCACTCGTACATATTTGTCAGGAGTCGGAATTGTAATTTCTTTACCGCCAAGATCATAGCTTTCAGGTAATGATGATCTATAGGATAGAGGTTGCGCCTGGGAGGAAACAGGTTTGGGTTCCGCAATTAAGTTCATCTCCCCGTTAAAACATTCTGTTTCCTCTGTGTTGGGATTTGTCCAATAATTAGCACAGTCTGGTTGTTGGGCAAAAGCTGGAAAAGCGGAAAAGGTATTCATTGTTGTGATTAAAAAAATACCAATTCCTTTAGTGAAAATTTGGGAACAAATTTTAATATTCATAATACATAGCTATATATAATCGTAATCTAATCGTATTTTTAGATTCATAGCTAGGCGATGATTTCAATCACAAATTTTAAAATAAATTGTTCCAACAGTTAGCGAAGAACCATTAACTAACTGTTTTCAATTAAAGATATTTTTTTAAAAATACTTCCAGTTTCGCTTTAGTTGATGCCGGAGCTTTGTCTAGCGGGGTAAAGATCGCATATTTTAACGCTGAATGGGCAATTGATTCGGGAGGATTAGCTGTAATTCTCTTAACAGTTTCTTGGATGGCTTTTTGAGCGTTGATGGCATTATGTTTTAAATTATCGATAATCATCTCGACGGTTACACTATCGTGATCGGGGTGCCAACAGTCATAATCCGTTACTAAAGCCAGAGTTGCATAGGCAATTTCAGCTTCGCGGGCTAGTTTTGCTTCGGTTAAATTGGTCATGCCAATAATTGTGGCATCCCAACTACGATAGAGATTTGATTCTGCTTTAGTCGAAAAGATTGGACCTTCCATACAAACATAAGTTCCGCCACGATGTAGCTTAATATCAGGAATTTCTAGAGAGGCGATCGCGTCGGCTACAATCTCAGCAAGTTTCGGACAGACAGGATCTCCAAAAGCAATATGGGCAACTATGCCATCACCGAAGAAAGTAGCAGCCCGATTTTTAGTGCGATCGATAAATTGATCAGGAACGACAATATCTAATGGGCTGACTTCTTCTTTGAGCGAACCAACAGCCGAAGCCGAAATAATGTATTCCACTCCTAACTGTTTCATAGCATGGATATTGGCCCGAAAAGGTAATTCCGAGGGAAGTAGATGATGATTTCTGCCATGACGAGCCAAAAATGCGACGGTTGTATCTTCTAGGGTTCCGACGATAAAAGCATCGGAAGGATCGCCAAAGGGGGTCTCTAACTTCACTTCTTTGACATTCTTCAAAGCATCCATTTTGTATAGGCCACTACCGCCAATAATGCCAATTTTTGCCTCTACCATAAACCAGTTTTACTCCAAATGTTGCTGCACTTTTTTGATTCTAGTATTTCTTGGTTATTTCGTGATATTTTGGCGCGATCGCTTTTTGGCACCTTCAGCAAAATAAATATCTGAAACATAGATTAATTCCGTAAATTATTTAATTTGAAATTAATCTATCAATTATTTGATTCTAAGCAAATACTCATTGTATTTCTATTTAATCACTTATATAGATTAATTAAACCTTAATTAACGTTATAGAAAAACAATGGCTTCCTGGCTCAAGATAATTGGTCTCAACTTAAACAAAGATCGCTTAGGATTATGTTTTACAAGTATTCTAGGTTTATCAATAATTTTTTTAGCTACTCGACCTGTTTTTAAAGAACTAAACTCTCTAACTCTAGCAATCATCATCGGTATTTTCTTGGCAAATACGATCAAAATACCTAAATCCTATGAACCTGGAATTAAATTTGCGAATAAAAAAATTCTCAAATTAGCGATTATTATATTTGGTATTAAACTCAATTTTAAAGACACCCTAGCAATTGGTGACATAGGAGTCATAATTACTTTGATCACGATTTCTTCCACTTTTTTATTTGCTTCTTGGCTAGGAAAAAAGTTAGATCTCAATCAAAAATTCATTCAGTTAATTGCCGCTGGGACGGCGATTTGTGGAACTTCAGCGATCGTAGCAACCAATGCCGTAGTTGAGGCTTCAGAAGAAGATACTGCTTATTCCATCGCCACCGTTACAGCCTTTGGCACTCTGGCTATGATCACCTATCCTTTGCTGGGAAACCTTCTTAATTTGTCTCCATCTGAATTTGGCTTTTGGTGTGGAATATCAATCCAACAAACGGCACAAGTTATTACGGCATCCTTTCATCACGGGATGTCTAGTGCTGATTTTGCAACAATTACCAAATTATCAAGGGTCATATTTTTGGCTCCGGCAATTATTTTATTAGGATATGCTTCTGACAATAGCTCTGACGACAATCCACGACAGAATTCACCAAAATACAAAAGCCTATTTTCTAAAATTACAATTCCTTGGTTTGTCATTTTCTTCTTGCTCATGTCCTTGCTCAATACCTATGCAATGATTGATGAGCCTCTCAAGAAAATGATTTTGAACTTTGATACTTATTTATTTACTGTTTCGATGTTGGCAATGGGGCTAGAAACTAAAATAAGTTCGTTCAGGAAAGTTGGTATAAAGCCTTTTTACTTGGGAGGACTGACTTGGCTTTTTATCGCATCTATTAGCTTGGTTTTGATTAAAATCTTTCAAGTAAATACCAATTTAAATTAAGTTCGAGTCATGACAAAGAATTTTGATTAGGAATGAGGATTAAATAAAATAGCAAAGATATCGAATTAAGAGATGACTATATTTTGGCAGTTTTGTGGGATGCTACATAGATGACAAAATCTTAATAATGAGAGCCAAAAAGAGTAATGTCACAAAGAAGACCTTAT
>JBCCYD010000469.1:0-4881 GCA_039190385.1 Cyanobacteria bacterium P01_F01_bin.143
AATCTTGGCGATCGCTGCTTTAGTAGCAGCAATATGTTCTGCCAAACTGACTACAGTTGGTTTCTCAAATACAATTCGTAAGGGCAACTCTAGCTCAAACGTCTCACGTAAGCGAGAAAGAACCTGAGTTGCCAGTAAAGAATGTCCTCCTAGGATAAAAAAGCTGTCATTAATACTAATTTTGTCTTGCTTGAGAATTTCTCCATAAATCTCAGCAATGATTTTTTCTGTAGCATTACGGGGTGAAATAAACTCTGTTTCCGTTCTTGAGATATCGGGCTCGGGTAAAGCTTTGCGATCCACTTTGCCATTGGGGGTAAGTGGTAGTTTCTCTAATATTACAAAAGCACTGGGAATCATGTAGTTTGGTAATTTAGTCCCCAAAAAGCTGCGAATCAGCTCAATATCTAATATTTTTTGCTCATCAGCAACTATATAAGCAACTAAAGATTTTGAGTCCACTAAATCTTCTCTGACCACTACCACATTTTCTCGAACTGCCGGATATTGGCTGATAACTGCGGCAATCTCTCCCAGCTCGATACGAAAACCACGTAGCTTAACTTGGTGATCGACTCGTCCGATAAACTCGATATTTCCATCCGGCAGCCAGCGACCCAAATCCCCTGTCTTATAAAGCAGAGTCGAGAGATTAGAACTGTTAACTGTTAACCGCTCACTGTTAACTGAAAAAGGGTTAGGAACAAATTTTTGCTGCGTCAACTCAGGCAGATGTAAATATCCTTGTGCTAGCCCATCTCCTCCTACATAAAGCTCTCCTGTCACTCCCGGTGGTAGGAGACTGCCATACTTATCCAAAATATACATTTGGGTGTTGGCAATCGGTCTGCCAATGGGAATTGTATTTTTCTGTAAATATTTTTCTAGAGCTTCTCCAAAATAGGGTTTGGGCTCATCTGTCAACTGTAATTGCCTTGCTTCTTGATCTACCGTAGTAGCCTCTATCTGCCCTGATCCATTGCTTATCAGCTCTTTACTTTGGCCTTTGATTTGATTTACGATTCTTAGTTGATCCTCAAGAACATGATGTAAATCAGTAACGGTTGTATTCGGATTTGACAAAACAGTCCTAAATACGACGATTTCTTGCAGTTTACCATTATTGCTAGCTCTGAGTGTTGTCTTAGATACAAAGGTTAATCCTTGCTCAAACTGTTTCTTTTGAATTTTAGTATTAAGTTGATTAATTCTTGCGATATCGGCATCACTTAGGGATTTTTGTTTTGCCTTAGCCCTTAATTCTTCGGGGATATAGCGATAATTAACGATATTTAGGGTAGGCTTCATTATAAGTTCAAACGAATCCAACAGCTCGATCAGCTTGGAAAAATATTGAGCTTTTTCTATGCCATCGTTAATCAAGATTTCATATCCTCTTTTACCAATAATATGAAGCGCGCTGTGTAAACAGAGAGATATAGCTGAGCGTGACCCTTCAATAGTAAACCTTCCCACATCAAAGGTATCTCGCTGAGCTTGATAACGAGCTGTGGTCTCGGCAAAGTTTAACAGTTTGGGATCTTTAAACAGGCAAACACTAATCCCTTGGGGCAGATATAGTTGCTTATGCCCACAAATTGTGATCGAATCAGCCTGTTCAATTCCTCGCAATTTTTCTTTATGTCTTTGCGAAAAGATTGTGGCTCCACCCCATGCCGCATCAATATGGAAATGAATATCAAATTTTTGAGCGATCGCGCCCATTTCTGGCAAAGGATCTATTTGTCCAGTTTCTGTTGTGCCAGCAATACCGACGAGAGCTAGGATATACAGTTTATTTTTTCTAGCTTCTTGAATGGTTTCTTGAAGGAGATCAAGATCTAATGTTCCGTCGCTTTTACTGTCGATAAAGAGAATATTGTCTGTTCCCAAACCTAATATTGAAGCTGCCTTATTAAGAGAGTAATGCATGAGGCGAGAGCCAATGATTACAATATCTTGATAGCCTTTGCGGCTCAGAACCTGGTGAAGACTTTCTTGGGATAATCCACCGGAACTTTCTTGGTACAGCAGCCCTGAATTGCGTGCACATAATAAGGCACTAATATTTGCCGTCGTACCACCAGTTGTGATGATTCCTAAATTGCGGTTTTTTTGTTGAATATTTTCTGCGTAAAATTCACTTGAGAAGTTATAAACTAAACGATGTAAGATCGCGATCGCCTCTCGTTCTAAGAAAATCAAAGATTTTGACGTCTCGATTTTGACCAAATTTTGGTTCAATCGCGAAATCATCTTGCTCATATCATGCATAAAATCAGGTAAAGCTGATGTCATATGTCCAATATAAGTAGGAGACCCCGTATCGATCGTATAGGGTAAAACTTCTTGCGATAATTTGTCGTAATAATCATCAACGGTTACAGGAGATGAGGGTAACTCGCTGCCCTGGAATTTGATGGCCAGAGCTTCTGGACTCACACCAGGTTTGGTAAAAGGTTTTTGGCTAATTTCTTGAACCTGATTTTCCCTGGTTCCTCTAACAACTTCTGGCTTGAAATATTGCAATATTCTTTGACGTGTTTCCCAAAAATTAATTTCAAAGCAGGTAACATCGGCCGCAACTTCTGATGAGCCATAAATATTAAATAATCTTGCTGAGCTAAGTTTTTGATGGAATAACTCAGTCAACTTGATAGGAAGAGCTTCCCCACTGCAAAAGACATATTTTAGATATCGCAGTTTATCTAGTTGTTGTGGCTCATTTTCCAGCATCGCTTTGAGTAGAGATGGCACAACCACAATTCTGGTTATTTTATACTCACTTAATAGATTCATTAGCTGAGGAATATCACCCCTAATCTGCTCAGGAACTATTACGAGAGGAATTCCTGCCACCAGCGGAGCAAATATTTCTGCTACATGATCAACAAAATTGATCGAGGTTTTCTGGACGCAAACCTCATTTGCTTCAAACGGCAACATGTCCTCCATCCATCGCAGACGATTGACAATGCCCCGAATCTTGCCCATAACTGCTTTGGGTTTTCCTGTCGAACCAGAGGTATAGATCCCATAAGCTGGATCATTTAATGTTACCTGACAATTTAAATTGACATCACTTTCTTGGTCAATAAGCTCTCGATCTCGATCTAGATATATGATCTGAGTTTGTGGCGAGGTAATCTTCGAACTTAGTAATTGATGTGATTCCTGGGTCAACAAAATATGAATCTGGGAATTTTCCACCATATAGGACAATCGCTCAGTCGGATAGCTAGGATCCAAAGGAACATATACGCCATTGGCTTTGAGAACGCCTAGTAAGCTTACTATTTGTGCCAAAGATGGCTCAACACAAATTCCGACTAATACGCCATTACTCACTCCCTGCGATCGCAGATGATGGGCTAGTTGATTTGCCAACTGATTTAACTGCCGATAGCTTAGTCGTTGATTTTCCTCAATCAGCGCAATATCATCTGGTCTTTGCTCAACTTGCTGCTCAAACAATTGATGCAGGCAAAGATTTTGAGGGTAGTCAACTGCTGTATTATTCCACTCACTTAACAATTGCTGCTCTGATTCAGTTAATAATGGCAATTCTGATAAGCGTTGTTGGGGATTAGCGACAATCCCAGATAGCAGAGTTTGCCAATGATGAACTATCCTTTCTATCGTACTTTTTTCAAATATATCGGTATTATATTCTAAGCTGCCCTCCAGACCCGAATCGGTTTCGGTTATCGTTAAAGTTAAATCGAATTTAGAGCTGTCGCTATCTTCTTCCAAATAGTTTAAAGTCAAACCAGGTAATTCAATTTCAGATGTAGGAGCATTTTGCAGAATAAACATAACCCCAAACAGAGGGTTATAACTCAAGTCGCGTTCTGGCTGGATTTCTTCTACTAACTTCTCAAAAGGAAAATCTTGATGGGCATAGGCTCCCAAGGCTACTTCCTTGACTCGCTGCAATAATTCTTCAAAGCTGGGATTTCCTTCTAAGTTAGTTCTCAGTACTAAGGTATTGACGAAAAACCCAATCAAATTCTCTATTTCTGCTCGATTGCGATTGGCGATCGGGGTCCCCACCACAATATCTTCACTACTACTGTATCTGCCTAATAAGATTTTAAACGCTGCCAAGAGGGTCATAAATAAGGTACTTCCCTGCTGCTGACTTAATCTTTTAAGGGCAGTGGTTAACTCTTGGTCTAATTCAAATGGGTAGCTCGCACCTTGAAAAGTCTGTACTGCTGGTCGAGGATGGTCTGTGGGTAATTCTAAAACTTGGGGAGCATTCTCTAATTGTTTGAGCCAATAATTTTTTTGCTTTTCTAAAGTTTCTCCTTGTAACCATTGTTGCTGCCAAATTGCAAAGTCGACATACTGTATTGGCAGCTCTGGCAATTGCGCCCCTTCCCCTTGAGTGCAAGCTTGATAAGTAGTGGACAATTCCCTAATTAAAACATCGATTGACCAACCATCCGAGATAATATGATGCATGGTCAGCACAACTACATGTTCTTCTACATCTAATTTAAAGATTTTAACTCTAATGAGTTGGTCGGTCTCGATATCAAACGGTTGCCCTGCTTCAGTTGCCGTTACTTCTGGAATTTTTGCTGACTGTTGTGCTGCTGTTAAACTACTCAGATCTACAAAGGGAATAGTCAGCTTTTTCGCCTCATTGATTACTGCTACTGCGGCTCCCTTTTCTGCGAGAAAATTAGTTCGCAATGTTTCATGTCGAGCTATTATCTGATTAAAGCTCGCTTCTAAGGCTTGGAGATCCAGTTTTCCTTGGAGTCGAACTGCCGCCGGGATATTGTAAAACGGGTTGTCTGGTTCTAGTTGGGTCAAAAACCAGAGGCGTTTTTGGGCATAGGATAGGGGCAGTTGTTCTGGACGAGTAACCTG
>JBCCYD010000470.1:0-4875 GCA_039190385.1 Cyanobacteria bacterium P01_F01_bin.143
ACATAATTATGAACTCTATGTATCCATCGAAGGAGAACTAGATGAGTATGGCATGGTAGAAAATTTATCTACTGTCAAAAAGGTAATTAAACGCGAAGTTACTAGTCAACTTAATTACTCTCATTTAAATGATGTCTGGCCAGAGTTTCGCCAGACTCTCCCCACAACAGAAAATATTGCCAGGATTATTTGGCAGAAGCTAGCACCTCACTTATCTCTAGTGAATATTAAACTTTATGAACATCCCAAACTTTGGGCAGATTATCAAGGAAAGGATATGGAAGCATCGTTAACAGTTAAAACTCATTTTAGTGCGGCTCATCGTTTGGCATCACCGAAACTAAGTTTAGAAGAAAATACCGAAATTTATGGTAAATGCGCTCGAACTAATGGACATGGACATAACTACCATTTAGAAGTCAGTGTTGTGGGTGAAATTGAGCCGCGTACGGGCATGTTAGTCGATCTTGGCGCTTTGCAAAAAGTAATTGATGATTATGTTGTCGAACCGTTCGATCATACATTTCTTAATAAAGATATTGCCTATTTCACCGAAGTTGTACCCACAGCTGAGAATATAGCACTTTATATTGCCAATTTACTAAGAGCTCCAATCCAGAATTTAGGAGCCCAATTAGATAAAGTCAAGTTAATCGAAAGCCCTAATAACTCTTGTGAAATTTATTGTCGTGTAGAAGAGTCACAGAATTCTAACAATACTCTTACGAAAGAGCTAGAAGCGGCCATTGCAATTTAAATTGGGGAAATAATATCTTGTTTGTTATCGGATAAATTATTCTTGATATTGTACAAAGGATTATTAGATAACAAAAATACCCAATATCACAAAATAGGAGTGACTTAAATGGAATCTCAAGAAACAACTACTACTAATCCCATTGGTTTGAGTACAGAGGCCCCTGGAGCTATTACCAACCCATCTCCAGCCGATCAGCCAGTAGGACAATTGGTAGATATGGGTAAGGATTTCTTATCAAAATTGTTTGACTACATATCAGAATTTGTATCTGATAACGAAAAGCTATTGCTTAACTTACTTTTATTTTTCCTAGCGATCGTAGCAGTTAGAGTTATTTTAGCGGTTTTAGCGGCTATTAACGATTTTCCTCTATTAGCACCCTTGTTTGAATTAATTGGACTAGGTTATACATCTTGGTTTGTGTATCGTTATCTGTGGAAAGAATCTAGTCGTAAAGAACTAAAAGACGAGATTGAAGTTCTCAAATCCCAAGTTATGGGTAGAAATGGTTAGAAAAAAAGTTAAAAAGCAATATTGGAGATTCTTTCGATAGTGACGATAGCGATCGCTATAACTTACGTTAAATCACCAGTATTGGACTAAAGAGATCCCCATGAATTATTTCTGGGGATTATTTTTGTTTTTTTATTAACTGGAATTGTCGGTCAATTTGATTATAAATGGCTTCTAATCGGCTAAAATCGCCCATGTTATCGTCATTGCTACACATTCTGATTTTCCTTAAAGTTTTTTCCATTTTTTCAGCAAAATAGATTGCCTGCTCGACACTTTTTTCTAATTGTCTTTGCTCGTAAAATTCTAGGGCTTCACCTCGCAAAACCTGAATTGTGATTTCATCACCAGATTGACCAACGATAAACTCTAAACGAAGTAGAATTCTTTCTTGATTATAAATTCGCTCGATCGCGACTTTTTTTGGCTTTCTTAGCGGGTTTAAAGGTTGTTTACCCAAAGTTTTGACTTCACGAATTATCTGCTTAAACGTATTTAACTTAACTTTGTCTAGGGATAATTGAATAACGCCATCTCGACTCCAGATAATACGACCATAATTGGGATATCTTTCCAGATAGAGTCTGCCGATTCCTCCATCCAGAATTTTGGCAAATAATTCCTGCCATAATTGTTTGGGCTCTAAGGTATAAAGTTTATCTATTGATTCTGTTGTCTGTTTTGGTTTTAGTACTGCAATAGGAGTCGCAATTGATTCTTGAGAACTTTCAATAATCGGCTTAGCGATCGATTCTTGAGTAGTTTCTATTGCTGATGTTGACGGTAAATTGTGAATTTGTGGTTGAGAGGAAATAATTTGCGGTTGTTTAGGTTGATTTTCTTCCACATTTTTCTCGGAATCAACTATTAGAGTTGCTCTCTCATGAAGGTTGCTAGCAGACTTGGAAGTTGGTGGTGTTTGTCCTGGAATTTCGCTTAAAGTCAAAGAAGAATCTGAAGTAGGAGGTGTTGGCTGAAACATTTGTTCGTCAATCATCGTTTCTTTTGATAGATCACGACTAGCTTGATTAACTTGATTTTTTTTCTGGCCAGGGGCTAAACTACTCTGTTTCAAATATGTAGCTAAGATAATTTGGTGAGTCTCCGACTCAATAGATTGAATTTCTAGAGAATAATTGAGAGAGGCGGCAATCGGACGAATGAAGTGTAAAGCCTTTCTGTCTTTCGTGTTGATCATCCCTATGGTGAGATGATTATGGTCTAATTCTAGAGGTAATACCTGATAGTGAAGACAACATTCCAAAGATACAACCGAGTCAATCAGTCTAAATACAACTTCTTGATTTTTGAGAATATTGCGGGAAGAAGTTTGCTGTTGCGGTGATGGATTGGATGAATCTTGGTATTGGGACATTATGATAACTACACCATTGGTTAACTATGCTTAAATATCAAATATATCTATGTATTCAATAAAATTCACAAATATCACAATTTGTAAGTAAATTTCTAAACTTAAGTTACCCAAATTTCTGGTCAAGATTAGTAACTGCTAAAATTTGCGATACAATTCCTCTTTAGTGTTTTGAAGGAATTGTAACTAATGAGTGAGCAATCTCCCATCCCAGTAGTTGTTAATGGCGCTGCGGGAAAAATGGGGCGTGAGGTAATTAAAGCTGTCGCTTTAGCTAAGAACATGATACTAGTAGGAGCAATAGATAGTAATCCTAAACTTTTAGGACAAGATGTGGGGGAGGTTGCTGGTTGTGGTGCACTGGAAGTTCCCATACTCAATGATTTACAAAGTGTTTTGGTCTTGGCAACTCAAGAATCGATCCAAGGGGTAATGGTAGATTTTACCCATCCAGATTCTGTTTATGATAATGTACGAAGCGCGATCGCCTATGGAGTGCGTCCGGTAGTGGGAACAACGGGATTAACCGATGAGCAATTAGATGATTTGTCGGCATTTGCCGAAAAAGCTAGCACAGGAGCTTTGGTAATTCCCAATTTCTCTATTGGTATGGTTTTATTACAACAGGCCGCCCTCAGAGCCGCCGAATATTTTGACCATGTCGAAATTATTGAACTACATCATAATCAAAAAGCTGATGCTCCTAGTGGTACGGCAATTAAAACAGCTCAAATGTTGGCCGAAATTGGCAAAACATACAATCCTCAATTAGTTACAGAAACTGAACAATTGCAAGGGGCACGGGGCAGTTTAGCAGATGAAAATATTCGCATTCATAGTGTCCGTTTACCAGGGCTTATTGCTCACCAAGAAGTTATTTTTGGTGCAACTGGTCAAATTTATACTCTGCGTCATGATACCAGCGATCGCTCTTGCTACATGCCAGGAGTTCTCTTGTCTATTCGCAAGGTCACAGAACTGACTTCTCTGGTTTATGGTTTAGAAAAGATCTTGTAGTTTAATTTCTCTTTCATTTTCATGTTAAGACCTTTAACCCGTGACAAATTTGAGCAATTAATCCCATCTATTGCTACGTCAGCTCAATATGCCCATTATTGGGGAGAATGGAAGGATTTGCTCAATCGTTTACTAATATCAGTTGTCGCAGTCGTAGCGGTCTTTCTTTTAGGATTAGTTTTAGGCAAGTCTGCTGGAGGATTGGTGCTATTAATCGCAGTCATTTCTGGATTGTATTGGCTTTGGAGTCCTGTTTACTGGGCTAGTATGCGCAATCGAACAATCCGTAGATTTAAATATAGTGGTTTTTGGCAGGGCCGGGTCTTAGATGTTTTTGTCACAGAAGAATTGATTAGCGAAGAGGAAAGTTTTAATGAACAAGGAGAATTGATCATTGTGGAAAATCGGGAACAACGGATTAATTTAATTATTGGCGATCGCACAGGATTTGAAATGACGATTCAAGCTCCTCTGCAACGTCTCCATCAAATGATTAAATCAGGGCAGATTGCCGAATTACTGGTTATGTCGAATCGACCCGATCTTTCTACAATTGACAAAGTTAGTGATGTTTATCTACCTCGCCAAAATCTTTGGGTAGGAAAATATCCTTGGTTACAGCGAGATGTTTTTGTCGAGGTTAGTCGGGAATTAGGGAGACATTGAACATTAAACATTGAACATTAAACATTAAACATTGAACATTAAACATTGAACATTGAACATTAAACATTAAACATTGAACATTAAACATTAAACATTGAGTAGCTTAAGAGGTGTAATAAGATGGATGATTTGAAGTACAAACAAAAAATGCAACGGCGTAAGGAAGTTCAAGAACAACGTCTTGCCGAAAGAAATAAAGAGAAAGGTCTAATAATTGTCAATACTGGAAACGGCAAAGGCAAAACTACCGCTGCATTAGGCATGGTGATTCGTTCCTTGGGTCACGGTTACAAAGTAGCGATTATTCAATTTATTAAGGGTGCTTGGGAACCTGCGGAAAAAGCAGTACTCGGTAAATGGGAAGGCCAGTTGGAGTTCCATGCCATGGGAGAAGGTTTTACCTGGGAAACTCAAGACAAGGCTAGAGATCAAGAAAAAGCGATCGCGGCTTGGGAAAAAGGATTAGAATATATCATCAATCCTGAATATTGCCTAGTTTTACTCGATGAAGTGAATATTGCCCTTAAGTTAGGCTATCTCGATA
>JBCCYD010000471.1:0-4864 GCA_039190385.1 Cyanobacteria bacterium P01_F01_bin.143
ATTAATAATGATATCGACAGGAAATAATCTTGATATAATCATCCGTTACTCTATAAACAAGTCGATTAGTTTCGTCAATTCTACGTGACCAATAACCCGACAAATTTTCTTTTAAAGGTTCTGGTTTTCCTATGCCTTCAAAGGGAGTAGTCAAAGAATTTTGAATTAATTTGTTAATTCTTCTCAAGGTTTTTTTATCTTGACTTTGCCAATACAAATAATCTTGCCAAGCCTTGCTATCCCAATGTAAATTGCGCATTAATCCAAAAGCTCGTGTTGCTCGTATTCGCCAGCTTTATCACGGGCAATTGCTTCCATTAGATGTTGAGCGTTGGCAGGCGAGCGCATTAAATATAGAGTTTCCATAATCGAGTCATAGTGAGATTTAGACATAATTACCGCATCTTCTACACCATTTCTAGTAATCACAGTGCAATCTTGATCATCTGAAACTCGATCCAAAACAGCTTTAAAGTTTTGTCTTGCTTCTGAATAGTTAATTATTTCCATAGGCGATTGCTTTTGTACTTATATACGTACAATACTAACAAATTTAGGAAAAATGTTACGTATGTTATTTGTCGTCTAATAATTCAGAGATAGCTTTTCTAATAAAAACTTCATCTTCAGTATTTTGATAAGGATTTCCTGCCCGATGTCCCCAAATAGATGGAATGGGTAAATATTTTGCATTGGGAATTAAATCAGCTTCTGTTTGGCAATCTTCCGGAGTGAAATATAAATCAGTAGTTGCTGGCATGACCACAGTTTTAGCAGTAATAGACTTTAATGCTTGTTCATAATCTCCTTGATAAATCAGATTATTACTAACATCACAATGCAACCAAGTATCAATCATTGCCAGTAAATTATGTGGATCTCGTTTTCGATAATTAGCTTCCCAACCTCGAATTAAATAGTCTTCCAAAGAATCATAACCAAACTGATAATAAATTCCTTCCCGATAATAGGCTTGCGAAGCTGCCCAACTTGCATAAATACGAGCAAAAGCTTTAAATCCGCGATCGGGAATATTGATAAATTTTGTACCATTCCAAGCTGGATCAGCAGTTAGTGCTGTGCGTAAACTCTGCAAGAAAATCTTATTATGTTCGGTGGTTTTGGCCGTTCCACAAAGAGCTGCAATTCTGGCAACAGATTCTGGATATAATGCTCCCCAATGGTAAGCTTGTTGTGCTCCCATTGACCAACCATAAACTAAAGCTAATTTTTCTATTCCCAGACTATCTAGTAATTGTTTTTGGGCTCGAATATTATCTAAATGAGTAAAGTAAAAACCTGATTCTACTAACTTGCAGTCTTGATGTTGGCTAGGAGAACTAGATAAACCATTCCCAAACATATTAGGAATGATAATAAAATACTGACTCGGATCGAGAATGCTATCAGGTTTAATCAGCCATTCAATATCTTGATGCTGTGCGCCGTAGGAAGTGGGATAAATAATTACGTTGGATTTGTTGCTATTTAACTCGCCGTAAGTTTGATAAATAAGATTTGCTTCGGGTAAAGTTGCACCACATTGTAAGTTGAAGTTTTTAAGAGTAAATCGGCTTGGTTCCATACTGAAGTTTTGATTGCATATTTAGTAATTATTGATCGAAAAATGTACAATAAACAGTACAATAGCCAACATTAAATTCATGGATATTCATACTGCAAGTCACGCTAGAGCTAACTTATTTAAGTTATTGGAAAAAGTAAACCAAGATAGCGAACCCTGCATTATCACTTCTCGCAAAGGTGATGGAGTTTTAATCTCAAAGGATGATTGGGAAAGCATGCAAGAAACCTTATCTTTAGAATCTATTCCAGGTTTGGTTCAATCTATTAAACAAGCTGAAGAGGATGATGAATGGGTATCGGAAGCAGAATTTATGGATGAATTAAATGACTTGGACGATTAAATTTGCTCGTAAAGCTTTAAAAGATGCAAAAAAACTGAGATCTGCTAATTTAGCGAATAATGTAAATCAATTGATTGAAGTCCTCAAGGAAGATCCATATCAACCACCTTACAAAAAACTTTCTGGTAATTTACAAGGTTATTATTCTCGACGAATTAATATTCAGCATCGTTTGGTTTACTCAATTGACGAAGAAAATAAGATTGTGAAGGTGGTTTCTGTTTGGTCACATTATGGAGAATAATTGTTTTTTCTAGCTGAAAAAGTACAAAAATTAATTAATTTTTTGTTGATGTGACTCACTAAAAAGAAGCAACTATTTTTTGATTTACTTTGATGTATCCTTTGTCAAGATGTTGAAAATGTTTTTTTAATTCTTGATGTGCTTGGGGCAAGGCATGAAAAGGAATCGCAGGATATAAATGATGTTCGGCATGAAAAGGCATATTCCACATCATAAATTTGATCGGAAACCAAGTTAAAGTCGTGCGGGTATTGGTTAGAAGATTATTGTCTCTAGTGCATCCTGTATGTTCAGCTAGTAAAATGAAGCGTAAAATTGGTTGTCCTACTGCTAGCGGTAATAACCAGAAAGTAATAAACCAAGGTTGCTGAAAGACCATAGAAAGAGCGATCGCGGCTCCATAAACAGCTAATTGCAGTCGAGTCGATCTAATAATCTTATCTTGAGCATCTTCAGAGATATAAGGCATATTTTCAAACTTTCCTGTCGCAACTTTATAGTGAGTGGCAAATTTACCTAACCACCAATGACCTCCGCTTATCTCAATCAAATATTCCTGCCAATTAGTCGCTTGAGGATCTTCTAATTCGGGATCTTTGCCAGGAATCCTAGTATAACGATGGTGCCATTTATGATAGCGACGATAAAAACTACTGTTATAAAAGGAAAATACGCCTGCTAACCAAGCAACCAAATCGTTGAGACGAGTATTAGCAAAAGCAGTACGATGGCAACATTCATGCAAAGGCGCAAACATAGCAGCCAAGCTAAAACCATAAACAACTAAAGCTGGAAATTTCAACAACCAATTATCTGCTGTTGTCCATAGATATCCACTGATTGCCATTACTATTAAATGCCCCGATAATCTAGCTAATCCTGGAAGATTTGCTTTTTGATTGAGTAATCTTAATTCTGCGGCTGTTAAAAGCTTTCTGGCAGAGGATGATCTTGAAGGAATTTTAACTTGGCTATCCACGATATTTGACTCCAAAGTTGTACTTGTTATGACAAGCTAGGATTTTAATTGTAGCAACTTGTTATGATAAGTTCGTATCACAGATTACTAGTCAGTAAAATTTAGCGCATTATCTTAATCAATGCCTCTTCATTTAGATATTTCGGAACAGATACAAAAACAGATTTTAGCTGGTAAATATTTACCAGGGGACAAGCTACCTAGTGAAAGAGAACTAATAGCCCAATGGCAAGTTAGTCGCATTACTATCAGACAAGCGATCGCGAATTTGGTACAACAAGGATTAGTAACAACTCATCAAGGAAAGGGAGTCTTTGTTAGTGAAAATAAAAAAGTAGCCTACACTCTTTCTAATTCCCTGACTTTTTTGGAACAAGATTTAACAGCAAAGGGAATTAACTTATCCATAGAAAACCTTGTTTTTGAGCTTGTTACTCCACCGCCAGAAGTCCAAAAAATATTGCAATTACCAGCAACAAATTCCACTGCTTATTTACAAAAGAAGCTGCTATTAATAGACAATGTGCCTGGTGCTATTGATATTACTTATCTCTTGCCTCAAATAGGTTCAGAGTTGCAAATTGAGCTAAAACAGAATATGACTTTTCCTGTTTTAGAGCAAAACAATTGGCGAATTGATCGCGTTACTGCGACTATTGAATGTATGAATGCAAATTTTGAATTGAGTGAATATTTGGAAGTTTCCTTGGGTCATTCTTTGTTGGTTTATCGTCATACTGCCTATACAAATGATAATCGTGCAATCTTGCATGGAGAAACCATTTCGCGTGGCGATCGCTTTTGCTATTCAGTAGAGCAAATGAAATAAATATTAGCTATGTTCAGAGTTTAACGATTAATAATGGTATTGAGCTTTTAGAAATCACTACAGAACATCTAGCTATTGTTGCTGATTTACCACTACATCTTCGCGAAGTTATCTACAGCAAATCGTCTACAACGTATATATATATAAGTTTTTACTTCGTAGATATTTCTATAAAGTACTAAAAAAGTACAAGGTAAAAAACATAAGGATAGATTAGAAGGGCTGCGTGCTTTTTTGCTAATCATAGACTAATAAATTAGCTAGTCAGTGTTTTCTACAATATTCTTCAATACTTTTTTCTCCAGACTTTAGAAATTCCCAAAAACTAATACCCCGATACCGACAAGTTTGGTGAATACTTAGTAACACAAGATAATCTTTTATTCCATTTGCAGTTGCCATACCATTTACTGCTGTTCTATATTTTGCATATGGTTTAATGGCACTCTCTGCATTGTTATTATTCCAAGGAACATTGTCATGATGTAAAAATGTGAACATTTTTTCTCTGTATTTCTGAAATCTCTTTTGATATCTGATTGCTAAGTCAGTCACATATTCTATGCTGATAAATTCCTTGTAGAATTTGTCCACATCTTTTTGATGTTTCTTCAAAAATCTTTTTTTTAATCCATAATGATTAACTGTGTCCATTATGTTTCGTAAAAGTTTACCAAAATGAAACACTAGTTTTTTAAATTCTTGGTTTAACTGATTTTTGAGTAAATCATCATTTAAATCTCTAATGAGATGTACTAAACATTTTTGTTGTTCACAATTAATGGAATCATAGCCTGAATAAAAATCAGAAACAAGAACACCTTGAAAATCCTTTAAAAGGTCATGGAGAAAATCAGCTTCACGATTTGGTTTAAAGATATAAA
>JBCCYD010000472.1:0-4852 GCA_039190385.1 Cyanobacteria bacterium P01_F01_bin.143
ATCAAAATTAAAACAATGATACATAATTTGCGATCAGTAGAAGGAAACTTGAATGCCAAAACGACAAGACTTAACGAATGTACAAAAGCAAAAGAATACTGTATCCAATAACATACAAGAAAACAGCCTAGCTTTTACGATGCCAATATTAGCTCCAAATGAAGCATTGGAATTAATTGACTCTTGTGGCAAATTAGGCACGGATCCTAGTTCAGACTATTTCACAACTCGCACCAAAAATATTGCTTATGTATTGTGCCTACAAGGAGAATGGTTTCAGCTACACGCAAATTACTTTATTCAATCTGAAAATTACAATGATTTTTCTGGAGGCTATAAGCGTTGTTATCAGGAAATGCCTCAACAATTTTTAGAATCCGAAGCAACCAAAAAAGTACTTGATGTTTTCAAATCTACCTATAATATTCCTGATGGCGAACCTATTTTAGTACAGGTACAACAAAGTCATGTGACAGCCGAGACTACTGGAAAATGTTTGACTGGGCAAGGCATTCACTCAGATGGTGCAGATAGAGGAATACTAGTATGCTTACAACGTAACAATATTAAAGGGGCAGAAAGCGCTATCTATGCAGATATTAATGGCAAGAGATCTTTGATTAATCCCTTTATTTTAAATGAAGGTCATGCTATCTTGTGGCACGATAACCAGGTATTCCACGATGTCCAACCTGCACAGCCTATCGATCCTGAAAAAAAAGGAACCAGAACAATTCTTATTGCCCATTACCCAGCCATTCATTACTTGAAAGGAACAGTTAACCCCAACAATACATTAGGGACTCACACTGTAAATCAAGAAAGACGCTTACGGAATAAATTTTAAGCAACCTTTAAAATGTCTCAAAGTTAAAATAATGACACATATTTTTTGATCGCTCAAAGTCTAGCACTTCACAAATAAAATTCTGATTTACTTTCTTTACGAAAACTTTCGGGAGTTTTTCCTGTCCAAGTATGAAAAGCACGAAAAAAAGAGTTTGGATCGTCAAACCCCAACAGAAAAGAAATTTCCCCACCAGATGAAGTCGAGTTGGTCAGATAATACCTCGCTAACTTCTCACGAGTTTGATTTAACTCGATTTTAAAATTAGTTGATTCTTCTTGTAACCTTCGTTGTAACGTCCTTTTACTTACTCCTAACTTACGGGATACATTCTCAATGGAAGATTGACCAGTAGGTAACAATTCCAGCAACGCACTCCTGACGCGATCGCGAAAACTCGCATCTACTTCTAAATCTTTCAACCTCTTCCTAAGTTCAGGTTCAAAGAACTGCCACATAGACTCATTTTTAGTTAGAAAAGGACATTGGGCGTCTGCGATCGCGAAAGTTATTTGATTCTTCTTTCCCAACTCAGGTTTAGTTCCGAAAAAATTAGTATAGGCTTCTGCACCATTTAATTCTTCTTGAGTCTGAATTTGAAGAGGAATAATCCGTTCTCTAGTTGCCAAACGAATCAAATAAACTAAAAACACTGATTCTGTAGCTGCTAAAAATCCAGGTATTTGTTCATCAGGATTGATAGCATCAAGAGTAAGAATAATGCCAGTACTATCCTTTTGAACATCAAGCCGCATCGGGCCAAGAAGCTTTTTAAACTGACTCAATCTTTTCATCGCCACCAAAAGATTAGGACTACAAAGCGCCGCAAACAATGGTGGATTAAATGATTCTACTGGAATTGCTTGACCCAACGTTAAAGGAAAAGCAGGATCTTTCACTGTTGCTTCTAATCCAACCCAAAACTGAAAATATTCTGTTGAGTTAACAGTTGTAGTCTGACGAGAAAAAAGATCTATAGGTAATTGAGCACGAGTTAATACCTCAGAAACATTAATACCAAGATCTTTAAAGATAATCTGCCAACCAGGTTCAAGAATAAATTTTTTAATTGTCATTGTCTCAGAATTTGAATTTTGAAACATATTTTGCGATCGCGAAAAAACTTTTAACAACTAAGCAAGATTGTCAGCATTCCCACCATATAGTCAGTCAACTCTCGATCCAGAATAACGCCAGTAGTTTTCCACCAGCGATCGCTTAGGTCTAAATTTCTCACTTGTTCCGTATCAACTGAGCCTGTAATAGATAAATTATCGGGCAATGGAACTAAAGTTTTAATCTGAGGTTTGACAGTATTGGTTATGGGCAAAACAATAACCATCTTGCGCCGATCATTGAACTTACTGTTACTAATAACTAAGCAAGTTCTAGCTTTTCCTCTCTGCTCTCTACCTGAAGTTGGATTGAGATTTATTCTGACAATTTCCCCTCTTTGAACGCTCAAATCAATTCTCTCCCCTGTGGTTCAGACTGAAGAAAATCCTGTAAGTCTTCGGGATGCCTATAATCTTCGGGAATACTATCTAAGATTTCATCCAGAGTTGGTAATGCTTTATCTTGTTCTATGATCAAGCGATCACCTTCTAAGCTCACGAGAATATTAGTGTTAGCTTTCAGTTGAAGATCTTTGGCTATCGAACTAGGGACAATTAACCCCAAGCTATTTCCCCATTTTCTGATTTGACCTTTAATCTTCATAAGTTATACATAATATAATTAGACATAGTATAACAAGTAGTAAGAATTGATATATTTCAAAATTAAAATAATGACACACATGCCGTGATCGCAACTATCAATAATTAGCCAAGCTTCCTCATTCCTCCACTTACATATATTTGCCAAACCATTCCAGAATTTTGTCTGGATTTTTACCAATCCAATCGTAACCAGCAGCTCTTTGTTTCCCCAGATCTAGCCACAACAACTCTTTCTCCACATTCAGGCGATCGCAATATTCATTCACCAGCTCTCGATTAGTCCAAGGATCGTTTTTATTTTGAATCACTAAGGTAGGAACTTTTATATCTTTCACATTGGGCATGAAATTATTTTCGTTGAAATCGATACCTGTTTTTTGCTCGATAACTTTGTTCGCTCTATTAATCACAAACTTAGGGAAACCCAGAGCTGCCACAAATTTTTCATAAGTTAGAGGCTGAACAGAGATCAAAACTTTGATATTTTCGTAATTTTGCAGTCCATCATCTCTGCCATAAGCCATCGTAGTCGCACTTTGTCCCATGCAAATACTCAATAAACCAATCGTACAATTGTGATATTCAGGATGATTAGTAATAAAATCTACTGCCGCGATCGCATCTTTAGCCTCATCAATTCCCCAGGTAACATAAGGATTCGTTCCCGCTCCACTATTGCCATGATTCCTGAAGTCATACATTAAGACAGAATAACCAGCATCAACTAAATATCTTGCTTGATTAAGAAAAGAAATATCAGTTTTCCAAAGCGGGGCAAAACCCTTACCCTGCGGCGTATATCCCGCTCGACTGCATTGCACCCCAAAATGGGATTGAATAATAACTTTATCTGTTCCACCCTTAATCAACCATCCAGAAAGTTTTACTCCATCACTAGACTTAAAAGTTACATCCTCATAGTCCAATCCAAAATCCTGGGGATTATTGAAAACTGGTGATTTCCCAGGAGCAATCATCATATCCGCGACATAGCTTCCTATCATCTTTTTTCTCCACTATTTCTAATTTCCCTAACCAAGCATTCTGCCGACAATCCAATCAAAAGTGCGATCGCTTGTCCATTTCCGAAGAAACAACGAAGGTTTTGCTAACTTGCCTCCTACATAACGAGTTTTTGGTTTCTTAGCTTTAATCGCCTTAAGAATCAAATCAGCAATAACTTCTGGTTCAGAACCGTTATCAGCCTCATATGCATCATTCGTAGCGTCTGCTAACTTATTAGCTAATGTACTGTAAGCACTATTCCCCGATCGCTCTAGCATTGGCTTAATCATCACATCACCAAATTCAGTTTTAATAGCTCCTGGTTCAACAATAATTACATCAATATCAAACGCCCTCAATTCCAAACGTAAACAATCAGACCAACCTTCCAAAGCATGTTTCGTAGCATGATACCAACTACCCAGAGGAGTATAAATTTTACCTCCCACCGAAGAGATATTAATAATTTTGCCCGATCTTTTTTCCCGCATTTTTGGTAAAAAAAGTTGAGTTAATCGTGCCAAACCAAATAAATTTACCTCAAACTGATAACGAGCATCATCAATAGTCGTATCTTCCATTGCGCCATAGGTAGCAAATCCTGCATTATTAATCAGAATATCTACACCACCATTTTCTGTTTCAATTTGACTTACTACTGCTTGGACTTCTTCGTCTTTAGTAATATCCATCTGGACAGGAATTCCCCCCAGGTCTTTAAGATCATCCATTTTAGATAGTCTACGAGCAGCCACATAAACTTTGTAACCTTTACCAATTAAGCTTTTGGCTGTCGCTTTGCCGATTCCAGAAGATGCACCTGTGACTAATACAATCTTGCTCATGTTGTTTTCTTTGCTAATTTGATTCAGCTTTATCTTAGAAAATCAATCATTGGAAGTCACTAGCAAACTACGCCAAGCCACATGTAAAACACGCCAACTGTAATTGGTTCATAATTAAACTTTTGACACATTTATTATGTTGATAAAATGTGAACAAATTGTACACATAATTTTCTAAATTCATCGCGATCAGGTAGAGAGTGTTTGAACAGTGAGAGCAAACCATTAATTATTGATTGGCGCAATTTACTGTGCTTTGGCGTGATTTGCTAGTGCGCTTTATTGGTTCGCTTTCTAAGATGAAACTGAATCAAATCAGTAAATTATCAATGATTCAAGAGATGCAATCTGTTTCTTTGGTATTTAATTACCTTTGAGTTATTCCAATATGGAGATATTCTATGAAAGCAACTGAAGCGATCGCTAATCTAAAC
>JBCCYD010000473.1:0-4815 GCA_039190385.1 Cyanobacteria bacterium P01_F01_bin.143
AAAAAAGTGATTGTTTCTTCTTCTGCCAATAATCCAGAAAGAACTCATTTAGAACGTTCTTTACAAAGAGTGCAACAAGATGTTCTGAGAATGGGAGCTCTGGTTGAAAAGTCCTTTCGCTTGAGTCATCAATGTCTCTTTGGGGGAGAAGTAAGTGCTGCAAAAGAAATTATTAGTTTAGATAAGCAAATTGACCAATATTATCGTCAGATAGAATTAGATTGTGCTACTTTAATGACCTTACAAGCTCCAGTAGCTAAAGATTTGCGGTTATTAAGTGCGATTATGCAGTTAGTAAGAGATTTAGAGCGAATTGGCGACTATGCTCAAGATCTCACGGAAATGGCCATCAAAATTCTCAAATATCCGCCCCATGAATGCTTACCAGAAATCGAAGAGATGTCGGAACATGCTCAGCTAATGTTAGCAACTAGTTTAGTTGCTTTGGCCGATTTGGATGCGGCCACAGGAGCCAGTGTGAAACAATTAGATGATGTGGTGGATGATGCCTACGAGAGACTCTACAATTTATTGGCTTATCAAAGGGATGTCCCTGGGGTTATTGAACCAATGTTACTTTTGGGTTTAATGATTCGTCATCTAGAGAGAATGGCAGATCATGCAACTAATATCGGTCAAAGAGTTGCTTATATTGTTACAGGACAGAGAAATTGAATCGAAGGCAGCCCTAAAGGATACCGCGACCCACGCCCCGAAGGTATTCCTTTAGGATAAAGGCAGAAGTAACGTTAAAATTTGGATAAGAAAAGCCCAAAATTATAACAATGACAGTACGACAACCCCGCTATAGCAAAGAGGAATTTGCTCGACGCGGTCACGAAATATACGAATCTCAAGTCCGCCAGCAAATTGAAGAAGATAATAAGGGAAAAATTGTGGCGATCGATATCGAAACTGGTGCTTTTGAAATTGGTGATAATAGTCTAACTGCGGCCAAACGATTACTAAACCGTTGTCCTGAGGCACAGATCTTTGGTATTCGGATCGGGCATCGTGCTGTCCATCGCTTTGGTTTCCGTTCTCCCGGTATTTTGCCATGATGATGGGGACAGTCAATTCACGCCGAGAAGCAATTATTCAATTTGCTGTGCTGGGTGAGAATAAGCAAGTAAAATCAATCAAGGCAGTTATTGATACTGGATATACAGGATTTCTCACTTTACCTTCTGGCATAATCAGAACGCTGGGATTGACTTGGTATATGCAAGAAGAAGGAATTTTAGGCGATGGTAGTCTATGTATGTTTAATGTATTTGAAGGATCTGTAATTTGGGACGGTAAGCTCAAGACCATTGAGATCAATGATTCAGAAACAGATCCATTGTTCGGAATGGGTTTACTTGAAGGTTATGAATTGAATATTCAGGGTTTTGCCGGAGGATTAGTAACAGTTAAAGAACTTCCACTTGACGGCGATATTTGATTAAATTTTGCGATCGCTCCTTGAGAGAATGAGATTTAGAGATTTAATTGTTTGATCAAAAATTTATTTCAACTATTTCCACAGAAGGTCGCGATCGCGCTAAGAAGCAATCACATTAAAAAACCATCGCAAGAGAAAAAATGTCACCACGGCAAATCCCACAACAATAATCAATAGCAGCACTATTAGCCCAATCAGAAACAAAAGATTATTCTCTTTAATTTGCTCTTCCTCTTGTTCTGATACCGATAAATGACTCTCTAATAAAGCCATATTTCGCACATTAGCTTTCCAGGCGACATCTAAAAGATCTCCCACAACGGGAACGGTGCCAGCTAGAGAATCAAATAAAATATTGCCCACCATTTGCCAAATAATGTCGCGAGAAGTTCCCATTCGTGCCGCTTCGATAATAATATAAGCGCCCAAAGCTCCCGTGATCGTATCGCCTCCCCCGGGAATTAATCCCAAAATAGGATCTAATCCAATTCCATATTTCGTTCCTGGGATTTGGATTGCATTATCAAGAATTTGGGAAATTCGACGCAGACGCTGAATTTTCTGAGAATTAGATGGCAATTTTTCCATAACAATCTCTTATTCACTGTGTTTACTGTAGCTTAAAACAGTATTTTGGAGAAGCATCGCTACTGTCATCGGGCCAATTCCACCAGGAACAGGCGTAATATAACTGGCGACTTCTGCGACAGCCTCAAAGCTGACATCTCCGACTAGACGAGATTTGCCCTGATCTTCAATGCGATTGATTCCCACATCAATAACCACAGCATTGGGTTTGACCATATCGGCGGTAATCAATTCTGGTCTACCAACTGCGGCAACTAAAATATCGGCCTCTCGGCAAACTGCTGCCAAATCTTGAGTACGAGAATGAGCGATCGTTACCGTGGCATTTTGTTCTAATAACATCAGAGCTAGGGGCTTACCAACTAAGATACTTCTGCCAACTACCACAGCTTTTTTGCTCGCGATCGCAATATCGTATTCTTCCAAGAGCCTCATCACTCCTGCGGGAGTACAACTACGTAATCCTGTTTCCGATCGCACTAATCTTCCTAAGTTCATCGGGTGAAGCCCATCAGCATCTTTATTGGGATCTATTTTGAGGAGTAAATCCACTGAATCAAGATGTTTGGGCAAAGGCAACTGAACCAGAATGCCATCTACTTCAGGGTTTTGATTTAACTTTAATATTTCTTGTTCTAAAGTTTCTTGACTAGTATTTTCGGGAAAATGGCGACCAAAAGAAGCAATCCCTACTCGTTTACAAGATCTTTCCTTATTGCGAACATAAACAGCACTAGCAGGATTATCTCCCACCATGAGCACCGCTAGCCCGGGAGGACGACCAATTTTCGGCTCTAAGACAGCAATTTGCTCTTTAAGCTCAGATTGAATTTTCTTTGCTAAAGCTTTACCGTCAAGTATTTTAGATTCAATTTTAGTCATAGAAAATATTGATAAAATCTTATTGTTAACTGATAATTGTTCTCTGTCCACTGCTAACTGATAACTGCTAACTGATGACTGTAAAAGAGCGTCCCTCAAAAAACTTTAAGAAATTACAAGCGCGTCTGCGAGGTTCAGTGGGCAAAGCCATTCGTGATTACAATATGATCGAAGAAGGCGATCGCGTGATGGTATGTCTCTCTGGAGGCAAAGATTCTTACACCATGCTCGATCTTCTCCTTAGTTTACAACGCAAAGCTCCCGTAAATTTTGAGTTAATAGCAGTTAATCTCGACCAAAAACAACCAGGTTTTCCCCAACATATTCTGCCTGAATATCTCGAATCTTTGGGCGTAACCTATCGCATTGTCGAGGAAGATACCTACAGTACTGTCACTAGAGTTGTCCCAGAAGGCAAAACCATGTGTGGTCTATGTTCGCGGCTGCGTCGGGGAATTCTTTATCGAGTGGCAGGAGAAGAAAATGCAACGAAAATTGCCTTAGGTCACCATCGAGACGATATTGTCGAGACTCTATTTTTAAATATGTTTCATGGCGGCAGAATCAAAGCCATGCCGCCTAAATTATTGAGTGATGATCAGAAAAATATTATCATTCGTCCTCTAGCCTATTGCTCGGAAAGGGAAATTATTCGTTATGCTAATGCGAGGCAGTTTCCGATTATTCCTTGTAATCTCTGTGGCTCTCAAGAAAATTTACAACGGGCAAAAATAAAATCTATGCTGCAAACTTGGGAAAGTGAATCTCCAGGGAGAATAGATAGCATTTTTCGTAGTATTCAAAATATTTCTCCTTCTCAATTGGCAGATACACAATTGTTTGATTTTGCCGGTTTAAGTAAAGTGTCAGATAAATAAATTATGATATTTGGGATTTAAGATCACTTGTTATTTATTGACTAATAATAGCGATCGCAAACAAAGACATCAAATATCTCTATAAAATAGTAAATAATATCGCCAACCAATTCAATAAATTCTAGGGTCAAAGCAAGAGATTTGAGAAAATTACCACCAGTGATCGGGTAAAACTCTAAAATTTTCTCGTCTTTATCATATTGAGCTTGATTTACTCTAAAATTTTGAAGAGCAGTAGTTAATAGATTGAAGTTAGTAAAATCTTTGGTCTCTTTAGTTGTTAATGCTAGAGAAACAAACAACTTTTGAGCCTGCTTTTCTATATTATTACTAGCGTACATAGAGCTTACCTAGAGATCAATTAAGTAATGAGGAAACAAGACTTTTTGTGTTAGGAAAAGAAAAGAAGAAAAATAGATAAATTTGAATAATATTACAGTTTCTCCTTTCCTATTCTTAGGATTAGTGAGATCTAAGTATGCAGTTCAGCATAATATCTATTGAGTAAAAACTCCGTTATGCAACTCATAGTGATATTCTGATTCTTCTGGATACCAGTTAATAAACCCGCCAAAATCAAGAAAACTTATTTGATCAAGTACCTGAATCATAGTAACCCACCATCAGTAATCGAAGACTTATCTTTTAGTGGTCATCTCAGCATAGGAGTCACAAGGTTCCCAATAAGATTGAACATCACTTTGCCAATTAACCTGTAACAAATCAATACCTGCGTCGCGCATTTTTTGGGCAATAGGAGTTAGTGTATCGTAATAAATCGCTTCTAAAGCCTCAAAAATCATCGTTTCATTTATTTCATCTTCTCTATTCTTCATCTATCTGTAGGCGATTGTTTTTACATGACATATATTATAGTCTTTAAGAGCAATCCAAAATATAAATTATCCTAAGATGTAGAATAATGTAAATCCGATATTGAACAGCAGTGACAACAAACACTATTAAATTAACGAATGAACTTAAGTCAATATTTAAAGAAACAGCGCAAAAATTGAAAGGCAG
>JBCCYD010000474.1:0-4811 GCA_039190385.1 Cyanobacteria bacterium P01_F01_bin.143
CAAAAACATTTGATCAATTGGTTGTTTCATTACATGATATTTACGGAACAATATATGAATCTGTTGATGAAAAGACTCTTTCTAGCTCTGTAGAAATTCTTAAAGATAGTTATTTTTCCGTCTTTTTATTAGAGGATAACCAAAAGACAATTAAAATGACTTCGCTAAGTCATAGAATATTGCAGTTGCCTCCTAATCCTCCTGTATTTGAACGTGGAAATGGAATTACAGGGAGAGTGATTGATAGTGAAGAGTCTGAAATTTTTGTCCCGCGTGTTGAACTTTTTGAAAGAGCAGATCTAAACTGTAAATCATACTGGAATAAAATACTTTCCACACAGCGAAGATATTTCTATGGAAAGCAAATAGAATTTGGGGGGAAAGTAGCTATACTTGTCATTATTGGAGCTAGAACTCCTTATTTTCAGGAACAAATATTTCTTGATACGATTAAAAATTTATTTGATGTATTAGCTGATTTTATTTACATATCTGACAAAAAAAACGTACGATTACTATCAACACAAAAGTTCTCTTATAAACTAACAGAAAAGATTATAGCAGAAAGAGGTCCAGAAACTAAGAATGTATTTCTAGTAATAAGATTTATAGATAATGATAAGTACAAAAATATTCGTCAAATTATCAAAAGTGTTTTAGCAGAACATGGCTTGAATATGTTAGTAGCAGATGATAGAAGCTACCATCACACTCTTGGTATGAATTTAGAGGCCTATATGAATTCGTGTAAATACTGTATTGCCATACTAGATAGTATCGATATTAATGCAAATATAGCTTATGAATTAGGCTATATGCGTAGTTCACTAGCAGAGTGTTTAATTCTAAAAGACAAGAATGTAGGAAAACTTAATAATGCAGATTTTGTTCATCAGATTTTTGAACCAGTCGATTTGGATAATCTTGAAACTATTAGACCTAAAATAGAGAAATGGCTTTATAGTTTGGGAATTACTAAATTTAAATCTTCATAATTAGATCCTAAAAATTTACTCTGGATAGAGTAATTGTAAAATATTGCGATCTTGATCAGGAGTTGAGCAACAATTGCAGTAGAAAAAATTTTTTAATTAGAATACTTTTGGACCCACTCGTATACTGTCTTATGAGCCATTTAACTAACCAACAAAGTAGCTACAATTAAGCTTTAATACTATCCAAGATCAATTGTTGATACGATGTGCTTGACGCAATTTTCGGGCATTGTATTATGGCTTCCTACTTAGCTAAAGAGATTAGAGAGAAACAACAACAAATTAGTAGCAAACAAGGCTTGATTATTCTCGGACTAATCTGGCTAAGCGGCATAATATGCGATCGCGTTTGGTTCGCTCTCGATCATTCTGTCCCTGCTTGGGATCAAGCTGACTATCTCAATGGAGCATTGAACTATTGGCACGCTCTGCAAAATCCCCAATGGTTTAATAGCGATTGGTGGCGGAGTTTTTGGTTGATTTCTACTAAAATTCCTCCCTTACATTATCTTCTCACTGCCCCAGTCATTAATATTTTGGGAACTAGTGCCGATGCTGCTAGTTTAGTTATGATTTTTTATAATGCTTTATTGCTAATCTCTATTTATGGTTTAGGCTTAGCTTTATTTGATATTAATGTTGGTTTATGGGCAGCAGGATTATGTCAAGTTTTACCAGGATTATATTATTATCGATTGGAATTTTTATTAGATTATCCTTTAACAGCAATTGTTACTTTTAGTTTTTATTTATTAACACTATGGAAAATTAGGAAAAAGAAATCTTGGCTACTCGCGATCGCCTTTGGTTTAAGTTTCGGATTAGCTTTATTACTTAAGCAAACAGCATTATTCTTTCTATTGATTCCTATTATCTGGGTTTTATTTGCTTGTCTCAAAGATCGGCAATGGTTAAGAGTTACGCAATTAATTACCGCATTTTTTGCAAGTTTAATTATTTTCTTTCCTTGGTATCGAACTAATTGGTTATTGATTTTAACTTCAGGAAAAAGAGCGACTGTAGATTCCGCGATCGCAGAAGGAGATCCCGCACTTAACAGCCTTGATGCCTGGACATATTATCTCAAAATATTACCTTATCTCTTATCTTGGCATATTCTAATTATTCCCCTAGTCATATTCTTACTATATATAATCTATCGTTTTCTTCCCAATCTCCCAATCTCCCAATCTCCTAATCTCCCCAACAATATAAAGTGGCCAATAATTTACTTAACGGGTGGTTATTTATTATCTTCTCTCAATATTAATAAAGATGCTCGCTATATTTTACCTTTATTACCTGTTTTAGCTTTGATTATCGCGATCGCGTTATTATCTTGGAAAGGAAGATGGCAAAAAATAATCCGTTGGGGAACGATTAGCTTATCGATTATTTTGATGCTTTTAAATATGTTTCCCCTGGGCTTAAACTTTGTGACGAATAGTTTAAGTCCTCGCGTAAAACATTATCCCTATACAGGAGCTAAATATCCTAATGCCGAAGTTATCAAGGAAATTATTAAGATAACTCCCTATCTGCGATCGACTTTAGGGGTTTTACCTTCAACTCCAGCGATCAATCAACATAATTTCTCCTTTTATGGTGGACAAAATAACTTTCAAGTAGTTGGCAGGCAAGTGGGAGTTAGGCTCGAAGAAGTTATCCAAGATACTAATTCTCTGGATTGGTTTCTGACTAAAACTGGCGATCAAGGTTCAATTCCTGAAGCACAACAAGAAATTACCAAATTAGTAGAGACTGGAGGAGATTTTCAGCTACAGAAAGATTGGCAACTTCCTGATAATAGTCTTTTAAAGTTATATCATCGTCGTCAGCCATTAGTTATTGTTGAAAAATTAAACAATTCTGTTAAAGAAACAATTGAACTAAGTGAAATTATTCTTCCTGATATTGCTTCCCCAGGTATTCCTATTCCCATTACTTATCAATGGTTAGGCGATTGGCAGCAGCTACAACAAGGTATTGTGTTGTTAACTTGGACATTAGATAAAGATTCGAATCTAGATAATCAAGTCAAAAAAACATCTTGGTTACATGATCATGGAATCGGTATGGGAATGTTAGACAGTAGTAAAAATGGGCAGCAATCAATATTCCAAGTTACTGAAACTACAGCAATGTTCGCTCCCGAAAACATGATTCCAGGAAATTATAAATTAACAGCAACTTATCTCGATCGCG
Organism: Cyanobacteria bacterium P01_F01_bin.143; assembly: GCA_039190385.1. Classification (GTDB taxonomy): domain Bacteria; phylum Cyanobacteriota; class Cyanobacteriia; order Cyanobacteriales; family Xenococcaceae; genus Xenococcus. Next base: position 3,201 of record JBCCYD010000474.1, read on the forward strand.
AAACGAAAGAAACTTATCCCATATCGATTCCTGATATTACAATTACTATTGATCCTAATGCACCAAAACTACCAGCGCCAGAATTAGATTTAGTAACACAGCTACGTACTATTGCTCCGAACATGGGACGAGAAATAGCAGGCTTAGAGCCGATTTTTGCGCAAACTGCTCGGATTAATCAATATGATGGCAAACAAGATTATTTAGAGCAAACAGAAATTGCTTTGTCCTATCGATTAGCACAAGATGATATTACTTTGCAGCAAAGATTAGATTGGACTTATGCAGTGGGTTTAGCCCAGGTATTGCAACAGGATGTCAGTGGCGCGATCGCATCTTTTAAAAGTCTTACTGAACTAGATAGTAATAATCCCTATAACTATGCTTATCTAGCGTTTGTTTATCTCTATGATTGGAAACCCAGATTAGCAGAAAAAGAATTGAATATTGCTTTGGGAATCAATCCCGATGTTCCTGAAATTAAAACTTTAAGTGGTGTGTCTGCAATTATGCAAGGTAATTTCTTTAAAGCTTGGAAATTGCTTAAATAATTGATAGTTACGTACTGAAAACTTTATAGCGATCGCCTGGAGAATCTTCGAAAATTGCTCCTTTTTGAATTAGGGCTTGTTTTGCTAATAGAGAAATTCCTTCATTATCCCTAAATCGGGTTTTTTCTACTTTAGCAAGACTAAAATCGGTATTAATTAAGTTAGCAAAACTTAAGTTAGCACCACTTAAGTTAGTATTAATTAAGTTGGTACCACTCAAGTCGGCACCACTTAGGTTAGTAAAACTCAAATCGGCACCCTTCAAGTTGGCACCACTCAAGTCGGCACCTACGCTATTCACTTTTACTTTATTAATAATAAGTTCCTTACGACTTAAACTAGCAGATCTCAGGTCAGCTCCACTCAAATCAGCAGATCTTAGGTCAGCTCCACTCAAATCAGCAAATCTCAGATCGGCATAACTCAGGTTAGTAGATCTTAAGTTAGCACGAATTAGATCAACAGAACTTAAGTTGGCATGACTCAAGTTAGCATAACTTAAATCAATTCCATCTAAGCTAGTCTTGCTCAGATTGACATTTTGCAAATTTTGTTGTGATAGGGTTCCCTTCTTGATTGCTTTAACTAGACACAACTTTTCATCTTTTTCTACCCAAAATTCAAGCTCTGACTGTCTTTTATTTTCACTCCAAGCAACAAAACCAACTCCTATAAAAAAACTAGCAGAAACAACCCATCCTGGCGGATTTCCTCCCGTCAGCACTAACATCATGATTAATCCCAAAGAAACTTGAGCTGTCTGAACAAATAAAGAATTCAATCCTGCTTTTGCCTGTTGATAGAGAGTAATTTGAGGTTTATTTAAAGTCATGTTGTTAGCCTCAGTCTTTTTTCTTACTAAAAATATTATTTATAGTTCGTCCAAGTATCCGACCTGCCACCATAATCCAAAGAAGAAAACCAGAACCAACTATTACATAACAAGCATAACGATTGACATTCCAAATATTCCATTGGTCATAGCATTGATCAAAACCTGAATAATCTGCCCCTAATATAAGCTTACCAATCCAACCTGGAATTGAAAACAATAAACATA
>JBCCYD010000475.1:0-4810 GCA_039190385.1 Cyanobacteria bacterium P01_F01_bin.143
AACCAGTTAAGACCAAGAATAATAATGAAGTATCTCTGCAATCTTTTGAACAATTAGAAAAAGCAATGGAAGAGATTAAGGAAAAAATTAAATCAACTAGTGTAGATCAAATTCAAAGTTATCCTGAAGATGAGAGAATATCTATCGTAATCCAGAATCTTACAATGACTAACAAAGAATCCCCTAAAGTCAATATGAACTTTAACGCTCCAGTGTATGGAGTATCTGGAAATATAGAAGGCAATCAAGTTATTGACACTTCAGAACAAAATAGTAGGGATGGAACCTAGGATTTATTATCAATCCATATTTATGGGATCAACATCAATTGTCATCGCAATTCCTTTAGGACAAAGACTTTTCAATTGATTTAAATCCGGTAAATTCGGTTCCGTAACCTCGGGAAACTTAAGTAAAATTTGCCAGCGATAACGACGAGCAACTCGCATAACTGTTGCTGGGGCAGGCCCTAATAATTCCCAATTCTCATCCAATAAATTCAAACATTCATCTGCGATATTTTCCGCACAAATTCTAACTTGCTCTTCTTCTACACCACTGAGCTTAATCACAATTAATTTTCCATAGGGAGGATAATTCAAGGCTGCTCTTTGTTCTAGTTCCCTTTGACTAAAATTAGTATAATCATGATTTATCACAGCTTGAATCACAGAATGTTCTGGGGAATAGGTTTGGATAATAACTTTTCCTGGCTCATCACCTCTACCTGCTCTACCCGCTACTTGAGTTAAAGTTTGAAAAGCTCTTTCTGCTGCACGATAATCTGATCGATGCAATAACCCATCGGCAGAAACCACCCCAACCAAAGTTACACCTGCAATATCTAATCCTTTGGTCAACATTTGCGTTCCTACCAAAATATCTTTTTCCTTATTCGTAAAACTAGCAATCAAATCTCGATGGGCATTTTTATTGCGAGTTGTATCACTATCGAAACGGATAAAACTCAGATCGGGAAATAACTTAGTCAACTCCTGAGTCACTTTTTGAGTACCGCTACCAAAATGCTTTAAATAGGGTGAATCACATTCAGGACAGGCTTTAGGTTGCACACTGGTGTAATTACAATAGTGACAACGCAATAATTTTGCCGCGCCCTCATGGGTGTAGTGATAGGAAAGAGAAACATCACAATGGGGACATTCGATGACATATCCACAACTGCGACAGGAGACAAAAGTGCTATTTCCTCTTCTGGGAATGAATAAAATAGCTTGTTGTTTTTTGGTTTGAATATCAGCCAGAGCCTTTTGCAAAGATTTACTAAATATGGAACGATTCCCTTGATGTAGTTCCGATCGCATATCAACTATTTCCACAGCGGGCAGCGATCGCGAACCAATCCTTTCTGGCAATGACAAATAATAAACTTTTGATTGGTTCTCCCTTGTCTCCTTGCCCCCTTGTCTCCCTTGTCTCAAAACTTCCTCATTCAACCTCGTTGCAACCAAACTCTCCAAAGAGGGGGTTGCAGAGCCTAGAATTAAGGGGCAATTTTCTAATTCAGCTCGCCAATTGGCCACAGTTCGTGCATGATAAGTTGGCATGGGTCGATCTTGCTTAAAACTCGAATCATGCTCTTCATCCAAAACAATTAAACCCAGATTGGGCAGTGGTGCAAAAATTGCCGATCGCGTACCAATAACAACTTGCGGTTCCCCTTGAATCGTTTGCCGCCAAGTATCATATCTTTCGCCATCAGATAATCTACTGTGATAAACACAAACTTGTTCACCAAAACGAGCCCGAAAACGATCTGTCAGTTGGGGAGTTAAACCAATCTCGGGAACTAAAACTAATGCGGATTTGCCTTGAGCGAGGATGGGCGCGATCGCTTGTAAATAAACTTCCGTTTTCCCCGAACCTGTTACCCCATGAAGCAATAACTGAGCATAACCCGTTTGTTGATTAATTACTCCTAATGCCGATGCTTGAGCTGAGCTTAATTCTTTTGCTTGATCTAGTTTTTGGGCAATTCCTTGCTCTTTTCGTAGGACTTCTCGCTCAGAGATAATAATATAGCCTTTAGCGGCAATTTTCTTGAGAGTATTAGAGGAAGTACCACCAACTTTAATGAATTCGTTGAGCCAGATCTCCCCTCCATGATTGCGCAGAATCTGTAACAGTTCTCTTTGTCGGGAAGTGAGATCTCCTAAAAATTCTTTGGCTACTAAGGTTACAGCCTTTTGTAACTTTGCTCGTACCCGAGGAGGTGATTCGAGATAACTTTCGACCCAACCCCTTTTGCTTAATTCACGAATTCCGCGATCGGCTCCTTTGGTTTTATTTCGCAGATGAGTGATGCTGTAATGACCATCTTTAGAGCGTTGTAATAATTCTAAAACTTGCTTGCCCACGGCTGAACAAAAAACTTCTACCCCTGGAGGAAGTGCCTCAGATTTTAAACGAATCCGTCTTTGGGATTTTCCCAATAACCCAGGAGGTAGGGCAACCCGAATTGCGCTCATTAAATCTGTTAGATAATAATCCGCTAGTTTTTGTAACAATTGCCAGTAGCGATCGGGAAAAAATCCTGAAGTGACAACATCCTCAATCGGACGAATTCTTTGGGGAGCTAAATCTGCGCTAATTTGATCAACTACACGAATTACGATCCCGCCTACGATCCTTGGCCCAAAAGGAATACTAACAATATCTCCCGCTTGAACCATCATTGGCGAGGGGATGCTGTAGGTGTATAAACCTTGAATTCCTGGAAAATCAACTAGCACCTCAACCCATAGTTCTTGAAGAGAATCAACTGTATATGATTGCTGAGGCTCAGCTACGAGAAATTTTGCTTTGGTATCGATTAACTCTGTATAAATGCGATCGCTATTCACAGGAGACTTTTATAATGAGTGCTCTTGTCATTCTATCATTAGAAAAAACCTCAGTATAAAACAAAGAAGGTAGTATAAAAAGGCACTTTAGCTCCACGGAGATTATCCATAGTTGATTATCATTTTGTAAATATTCTCACAAAAATAATGAGTATTTTTGCTAATGTGAAACTTATGAACTCTTTTATAACAATTTTTTGAATTCTCCAAACAAAATCAAGTAATCTTTATATTTTCTTAAGACTTGAAAGTACTTTTTTCATACTTCTTAATGTATGTTCATCATTATAAATAACAACATTAATAAAGTAAAAATCGGAAAAACGGTCGTTAAAGATACTGTCGCTCAAATAATTATACATAACATAAAAGCGATTGTTTGCCCAGATTCAAGCCTTTACTAGAAAATTCCGATAAAACGGGGGAAATAACATGACTGTAACTAAAATTGCCCAATCCGACAAGATCGCCCAAGACAGCAATTCCTCATCTTTTAAAGAAATAGAAGAAGACTATAAAAATTTAGATTCAAAAATGGTAGAGGTCGAGTTTTCTGCGGAGAATATTCAAGCAGCAAATAATCGCAAAACAGTAGGTCGCAAAAGCATTCTAGAGGATAATGTAGGCGCATTTTTCAAAGAAATGGCTCGTTATCCTTTGTTAAGTACTGACGAAGAAGTTGTCCTAGCCAATGAAGTTAAGTTGATGGTCGATGCGGAAGCAACTCGCCAACAACTAGTCGAGCAACTGGAAAGACAACCCAGCAAAGAAGAATGGGCAACCGCAATTGGCTTAGGCTCAACTCGGGAACTAGACAAATTTCTTTATCGTGGAAAAGTGGCTAAACGCAAAATGATTCGGTCGAATCTTCGTTTAGTCGTTTCGATCGCCAAACGATATCTTAATCGGGGTGTTCCTTTCCTAGATCTCATTCAAGAAGGCGCGATCGGGCTGAATCGAGCTACCGAAAAATTTGACCCCAATAAAGGCTATAAATTCTCTACCTATGCCTATTGGTGGATTCGTCAGGCAATTACCAGGACTATTGCCAACGATGCTCGCACTATTCGCTTGCCGATCCATATTGTGGAAAAACTCAATAAGCTCAAAAAAGCTCAACGCAATCTCAAGCAGAAATTGCAACGTAATCCTAGTGAGCAAGAAATAGCTAATGAATTAAAAATATCGCCAGAGCAACTGCGTCAATTACTTGAGTTGCGTCGTCAGTCTCTATCGCTAAATCATCGAGTTGGAAAGGCAGAAGATACTGAACTAGTAGATTTACTAGAAGACGATGATTTACAGCTTCCAGAAGAAAAAATGAGTGAGGCGATGATGCGCCAAGAAATTACTGACGTGTTAGATGATGTTTTAACAGAAAGAGAAAAAGATGTGATCTCCTTGCGTTATGGATTATTTACCAGTCAGCCTTATACATTAGAGGAAGTAGGGGGCATGTTTAATATCTCCCGAGAAAGAGTCCGACAAATCCAAAGTAAAGCCATGCGGAAATTACGTCGTCCTCAAGTGGCTAGAAGATTAAAAGGTTGGCTACAGTAGAAGTTTTTGACTACTAAAAAAAAATCAAAATTTTTCAGAACTCCTACATAATTACAGTGGGAGTTTTTTCGTAGCATTTATGGAACAAAACTGATATCAAGTTACTAATACTTAGAATACGTAAGTATTGAATGCTCATTAATTATCATAAAATGCGTATTTTTACGGATGAAAAATTTTGATCCCCTGTTTTTTTTTGCAGATTTAAGTATGTTTGGGTATACAGGATCTAGGCAGGGATAAGTTAAGTTAGTTATAAGCAACAATACAACATATATAAAATACTAAATATCTATGGTAGTCTCTATAGATTCTAATAATAAAAAATTAATTTTAATAGTTGGGGATAATAATGAAACCTCAAATTATTTATTGAAATATCTAAC